>CAZNRF010000030.1:0-15757 GCA_964575075.1 uncultured Spirochaeta sp.
GCCGGATCCCACGGGTCTCCGATACTGCATGAACTCGGCGGCCATGGTTTTTGTTCCCGATGGAGGTGACCCGCCCGCCTTGATCACTGAAGAAATCGCATCTCGATAAAAATTTTGGTGCGTGGTGTAACCCTCGGCCCTGCGTGTTGTTATAAAGGGTGACAACGCACACGAGCACCGCAATTTTGCCCCGGGGATTTTACCTCCTTTGCCCCGGGGCTTCTTTTTGCCCGGAGGGTACTACTGACTTCCCTTATCGCTGATCCCGCGACACGGTGGCTCGTGCCGAATCGCTCTAAGACGCGGTGGTTTCTCGATGTGTCTTCCTGCTGTGGGGTGCTGCTGCCGGGGTGCGCTGCCTACCGGCCCCTGACCGCCGGGGTACTGCCGCGAACGCTAGAGCGTTCGCAGCAGTGTTGCTCCGTAGGTAAAGCCGCCGCCAAAGGCGGTTAATCCCCAATACTCGCCGGGGGCATGATCGGGGAGGAGCTCGGCAAGACAGAGGGGAATGGTACTGGAGGACGTGTTGCCATTATCCGCGATATTGCTGTACATCCGGTGGGGCTCCAGCTTCATCCTCTGACGAATCGCGTTGATAATGCGCTGATTTGCCTGGTGGGGAACGTAGAGATCGAGACTATCCGGGCGCCGCTCGGCCTTTTCCGCACTTGCACTGAGCGTTTCCATCATCGCTTTCACCGCCTCGAGATACACTTTCGGTCCGTCCATCGTCACCGGCAGCTCAGTCTCTGAGGGTACTCGCAGCGCCTCTCCCGATTCTCCCTTGGCGGCGATGACCGGACGATCTACCGCGGCAAGTGCGTTACCCGCCACAGACGAGGCCGACCCTCCGAGAACGGTGGCGGTGGCGGCATCACCAAAAATAGGAGCGGTCCCGGCATCACTCATGTTCAGCCGTGGGCTCAGAACCTCACTGGTGATAAGAAGCACCATCGCGCCGGGCGAATTGCTCAGGAAGTCCCATGCCTGCTGCAGCCCGTAAATGTACCCGGCACAGGCGGCGTTGATATCATACGCGGGACAGGTGAGCTCCGTTTCCTCCCCTAGAAGGAAGAGCTGGTGTTGCAGAAGCGCCGCCATCGACGGTGTCGTACTCGACGGTGTTCCGGTGGCAAAAATGATCAGGTCGATATCACTGGCTTTGATACCGGTTTGCTGCAGAACGGCTACCGCGGCGTCCGTAGCCAGAGTCAGGACCGTTTCGCCCTCGGAAATCCACGGACGACGTTCGATACCGGTTCGTTTGGCGATGTCGTCTGCGTCCCAGTCGGGTGACATCGTTTCGAGTTCGGTATTCTCCACGATGCGAGACCCGCGTTTGGCGGCGACTCCAGCGATGAGACACGTTCGAGTCAGGTCGGCGTTTCGGCGTGTCGCCGCGACAGCGGTTTCTCCCATCTTGCCCGCAGGCGATGCGGCCCTCTGGGACGGTGATAGACCGGTGATCACCGGAGACCCGGGGTTTTCCCGAGTCAACGGCTTTACGTGGGCAGGTGCATCGGTGAGGGTGCGGATCTTGGCAATCGGGGTTCCTACGGGCACGCTGTCTCCAATCCCGATCAGTAGGTCCTGGACGGTGCCGGAAACGGGAGATTTCAGCTCGGCGGCGGCTTTGTCCGCTTCAACTTCCGCCAGCAGATCTCCCTCCTCAACGGTGTCACCAACCGCCACGGACCATTCCACCATAGAGACCGTCTCATCGCTGGGGCTCGATCCGATCGCCTCAACATCAAAGACCCCCGACTCCGCGGCGTCTTCCTGCTTCCAAAGGACCGTTCCTCCCAGCAGATCTACGGCGGTTTCGAGGATACGCTTATACGAGGGAAGGATCTCCAGTTGATTGCCGAAGTTGCAGGGGACGTACGTGTCAGGGCGCGTCACTCTCCGCGCCGCAACGTGGCGGCGACTGCGTTCGGCAACGGTGGATACTACCTCCGCGCCGAAGCCGGCGGTGTGGTTGTCCTCGTGGGCTACGATGACCTTTCCGGTCTTCTCCGCACTGGCAACCACCGTATCAATATCCCACGGAACGAGACTACGCAGATCGATCAGATCTACCGTTATGCCGTGTTCCTGAAGCACCGTCACCGCCTGTACCGCGAGGGGCATGGTGTTCCCGTACCCGACAATCGTCAGATGCTCACCCCTGGTCACAAATCGCGCGGTTCCCGGTGGGACCAGCTGTTTCGCCACATCGCGACTGGTTGCGCGGGACCGATCGTTGAGTTGATTCTTGGGATAGAAAAAGATCGTCGGTCTCTGCGATTCGAAGGCGGCGTTGAGTAAGCCGGCAGCATCGCCGGCGTCGGAGGGCATATAGACATCGATCCCTGGGGTGTGTGCAACCAACGCTTCCAAGGTGGATGCGTGGAAGGGGCCCAGGCCGGGCCGGTAGCCGCCTGCCGTTACCATGACAATAACCGGTACTCGCCATCCCCCGTCGGTTCGCCAGTACATGCTTCCCAGTTCCGCGAAGATCTGGTTATAGGCGATGGGCAGGAAGTCGGCAAATTGAAGAAACGCCACCGGCCGGCCGCCGGCCAGCGCCCGGCCCACGGAGACTCCGACGATGAGAGACTCGCTGAGGGGGCTGTTTTTGACACGGCTTCCGTACTTTTGGGTAAGTCCTCGGGTTATGCCGAAGACATCTCCCTTTGGGTCCTCGATGTCTTCACCGAAGAGGGTTACCCGTTCATCGGCGCCCATTCTTGCATCGAGTACATCCCGAATCGCCTCGAGCATCACAAGTTCCCGCTCGCCGTTGCCGGTGTACTCAACGGACCGGTCCCGGAGTCGATCGGGAAGGGGAGCCGAAGCTCCAGTCATCGGGGTGGGCTCGGCACTCATCTGCGCCGACCGGGCGTCTTCCTTGAGTCTCGACCGAATCGCGTCTTCTTCGTTCCGAAGGTCGTCCTCGGCGATGCCCCCATCGATCAGCTCACGTCGGAGCAGGGCAACCGGGTCACCCGTCTGTGCTGCAGAGTCAATTTCCTCGGGTGTGCGATACAGGCGTTGGTCATCGGCATTCGTATGGTTGTGGAGCCGCTCAACTTGAAAGATGACGATTTGCGGACCTCGGTTTTCGCGAAGCTCTCGAATGACCGGAGCAAACGCCTCGATCGCCGGTGCGGTCTTGCGGCCATCGATTCTCGTGATCGGAATACCGTAGAATTCCTGCGCCTCCCCCTGGGGATACGAATAGAACGTCTGGCCCCGTGTCTTGGTGCTGATCGCAAATTGGTTATCCTGAACCATGAAAAGGACCGGCAGCTGCTCCCTGACTGCATGGCCAATTGCCTCTACAACTTCACTTTCCTGGGTGGTGCCCTCACCGAGTGCGCAGAGTACGAACGGTCGCTCCGGTTGCTCCTTGATGCTTTCAGCAACGCCGACGGCCTGTAGTGCGCTGTTTCCCACCGGACCGACGATGCTCAAAATCCTGTGCTCCGGGGAGCTCATATGAGCATTCATCTGCCGACCTCTGCTATGGGATTGGTCCTTGTTAAAGAGGCTCAGAAAGAACATATGTGGAGTAATGCCGCGTGCCAACATCAGGGCCTTGTCACGATAATGACAATGCAGCCAATCCGCTTCAGACAAGTGAGGGAAGAGAGCAACCGAACCTTCGTGGCCGGCGCCGGAAACGTGAAAAAAGGCCTCTCCCCTGGATGTATAGCTCTGCTCAATGAGATCCATTTCGCGAGCGGTAACCATCGTTGTGTACAGTTCTCGCAAAGACTGCAAACTTGTAAGTGTGCTCGTAGCCATGTACCCTCCGTAGCCGACTATAGCACTAAGGATACGGGTAGTCGACCACCTAGGGTGAGCGCTATAATCCCGCGTAAAGGAGTGAATACGAATGAGTGATGCGTCTCAAAGCAATAGCTTCGATGTCAAAAAAAGCATGAATACCGCGTTGGGTGAAGTGGAATACTTCAGTCTCAAAGAGTTTGCCCGAAAGGGTTTCAGCGATGTGACCCGGTTTCCTTTTTCGGTGCGCGTCTTGTTGGAATCGATACTCCGGAACGAGGACGGATACGAGGTCACCGCGGATCATGTGCGTAAGATCGGGACGTACAACCCCGCTCGGCCGGAGAAAGACGAGTTGCCCTTTAAACCCGCCCGGGTCCTGCTGCAGGACTTCACCGGAGTTCCGAGCGTCGTAGACCTTGCGGCGATGCGGAGCGCTATGGCTCGTCTCGGTGGAGATCCGAACAAGATCAATCCGCAGCTTCCGGTAGATCTGGTGATCGACCATTCCGTTCAGGTCGACTTCTTCAACAGCTCCGACGCACTGCGACGAAATGCGGAGATCGAGTTCGAACGCAATAAGGAACGATACGAGTTTCTCCGTTGGGGGCAGGGAGCGCTGGAGAACTTTTCGGTGGTGCCGCCGGCCAGTGGAATCTGCCATCAGGTGAACCTCGAGTACCTGGGACAGGTAGTTCAGGTACGGAAAGAGAAGGGCTCCCAGTTGGCGTTTTTTGATTCCCTGGTAGGAACAGATAGCCATACTCCGATGATCAACGGTCTCGGCGTGGTGGGCTGGGGCGTGGGCGGTATCGAGGCGGAAGCGGCGATGCTCGGCCAGCCGATCTATGTGTTGGCCCCCTCGGTAGTAGGGGTGAAGCTCACGGGCAAACTTCGACCGGGCATTACCGCCACCGATTTGGTCTTGCGAATCACTCAGATGCTTCGGGAGCACGGGGTAGTCGGAAAGTTTGTGGAATTTTTTGGTCCTGGCCTGAGCGAGATGACGGTACCTGATCGGGCAACCATCTCGAATATGGCTCCTGAATACGGTGCAACTATGGGTTTCTTCCCGGTGGACCAGCAGACCTTGGACTACATGTGGTCTACCGGTCGCAGTGAGGATCTGATTAAGACGGTTGAGCAATATGCCCGGGAGCAGGAGATGTTCCGCACCGACGACACACCGGATCCGGAATTTGAAGCGGTACTGCACCTCGATCTGGATTCCGTTGAGGCCAGTATTGCCGGCCCGAAACGACCTCAGGATCGGGTGGCGGTAAGCGCGGTGAAAGAAGAATGGCAGCGACTGCTACGCGCGCCGGTAGAAGAGCGCGGGTACGGTCTGAGCGAGGACGAGATCCAGAAGACCGCCACCGTTACCCTGGAAGATGGATCGCAGAAAGAGCTTACTCACGGTGATGTGGTGATCGCGGCAATTACCAGCTGTACCAACACCAGTAACCCCAGTGTTCTGCTGGCGGCAGGTTTGCTCGCCAAGAAGGCAGCTGAGCGGGGACTTGGGCGAAAGCCGTGGATCAAAACAAGTTTCGCTCCCGGTTCCATGGTGGTTACCGAGTACCTCCAACGAACGGGTCTGATGGATTACCTGGAGAAGATGGGATTCTATCTCGTAGGGTACGGCTGCACCACCTGTATCGGTAACAGCGGTCCCGTTCCCGAAAACATTGCTGCCGGTATCGAGGAAGGTGATCTCGTTGTAGCTGGTGTTCTGTCTGGAAACCGCAACTTCGAAGGACGTATCAACCCACATACCAAGGCAAACTTCCTCATGTCACCACCGTTGGTCGTGGCCTACTCACTGGCGGGCACGGTCGATATTGACCTCAGTTCCGATCCTCTAGGGTACGACAGCAGCGGTAAACCGGTCTATATGTCGGAGATCTGGCCGTCTGCGGATGAACTGCAGAGTTACGTGCAACAGGCCTTGGATCGCAAGGCGTTCATTGAGAGTTATAGTGGGCTGGAGGACTCAAACGATCAGTGGAATGCGATTCCGTCGGCGGGGTCGTCAATCTATGATTGGAAGGCGGACTCCAGTTACATCCAGGAGCCACCATTCTTCATGGATATGAAGCTGGAAACCGAGCCGATCAGACCAATTGAGAACGCTCGAGTGCTGGTCATGGCAGGGGACAGCATCACCACCGACCATATCAGTCCGGCCGGCGCGATCTCTCCGGATAGCCCTGCGGGACATTTTTTGAAAGAAAGCGGCATTGATCGCAAAGATTTTAACTCCTATGGAAGTCGCCGCGGTAATGACCGCATCATGACGCGAGGGACGTTTGCAAATATCCGGTTTCGCAACAAGATGGCACCCGGCACGGAAGGTTCGGTGACTACTCACGTTCCCACCCGGGAAGTCTTGAGTATTTACGACGCCGCGGAGCGCTATAAGAATGATGGCGTTCCGACGATAGTCCTGGCGGGCAAGGATTACGGCATGGGGTCGTCCCGTGACTGGGCGGCCAAGGGGACCCAACTGCTTGGGGTGAAAGCGGTGATCGCCGAGAGTTTCGAGCGGATTCACCGGAGCAACCTGGTAGGGATGGGCGTGCTACCGTTGCAGTTCCGGGATGGCGAAACGGCCGCTTCTCTCGGTCTTACCGGATTCGAGCAATTTACTATTCATGTGGACGATACGCTCCAGCCACAGCAGACGGTCCATGTGGATGCGCTTACCGAGGACGGAACGCCGATCTCGTTTGATACGATCTGCCGGATCGATACCCCGGTTGAAGTCCAGTACTACCGAAACGGCGGGATTCTTCACACGGTGCTGCGCAAATTTGTTGCCTAGTGCTGCCGAATAGATAGCCACGGTGGTACCTTTATAGCGGACGTTTGAAAAGAGCGGGACACATCGTTTGATGGTCCCGCCGCCGGGAGCGCGTTTTAGGGATTTTCGCGCTCCCGGTTTGTTTTTCAGGATCGTTACGCGCTATGAGAGCAGGTGATCCCAGGTAATGCCCTGACCGCTACTTACGGGACCCGTAGTACGGCGGCCGAGGATCGTTTCCCAGTATCGAGGATGAAGGCCTGGGGAAAGATTCTTTTCAGTCCGCAGAACTGCAATGTTGTCGGCATTCAGAATACGACCGGCCTCCATATCCCGAATAGCGTGAATACTCCGATTCGTGAAACCGTAGTTGCGCTCTTCACTGGGCGCCAGCTGCTTCACGCCGCTGCCCAGCACTTTCTCCACCCGCTGAGCTCCGAACTGATCCTTGAGCTGTTGCTCGTGCTGCAGCCACGCGCGGTGAAATTCGATCGTTCCCGTTCGCGCTGCCTCACCGAGATCCGCTGATATTCGTCGTACCATCTCCACCATGGAGCGAAACTGGTCCGGTTCGAGGGCGATCGGATCATCTAACCCCGTATCAGTCCGACTGAGGGTGATGTGCTTTTCAATCATTGACGCCCCCTGGAGCGTAGCCAGAGCAGGAACCAGGATCGGATCCATAGAGTGATCGGAAACGCCAAGGGGAACGCCGAATGTGTCACGAAGGGCGGTAATTGACCGCAAATTGTATTCTTCTTCCGGAGCGGGGTAGGCGGTAATGCACTGGAGTACCGTCACGGAGAGGCCCGGAGGCAAAGTGGCAAGCGCCTCGGCGATGTCTCTCACGGTTGCCACACCCGCCGAAAGGATAATCGGTTTCTGATAGTGCGCGATCTCCCGGAGTAGAGGAATATGATTAAGCTCGGGCGATGCGATCTTATACTCCGCCACCGTTAGACGGCGCAGTATCCGCGCGCTGGTGACGCCAAATGGGGTGCAGAGGAACCTCAGACCAGCAGACTCGCATGCATGTTTCAGCTCGCCGTAGAACTCCTCGCTTCTCTCCAGTTCTCGAAATCGTTCATACAGCGGTACACTACCCCCGGGAAGATCTACTGAACCCGCCTGGGGATGGAGAATCTCATCCGCGCGAACAAGCTGAAACTTGGCCGTGTCGGCGCCAGCGTCCGCCGCGGCAGCGATTAACTCGCGAGCACGCTCGATGTCGCCCCCGTGGGCGGTGCCGATCTCAGCAACAATCCGGGGAACGGCGGTGATCGGAGAGGTGGAGGTCACGCGGGATCGATCCGTTCGAAGCCGGTATATGGCTGGAGCGCCGGTGGAATAATGACGCTGCCGTCCTCTTGTTGGTTATTCTCCAAAAGCGCAATTATCGCTCGGGAAACCGCTACCGCGGTGCCGTTGAGGAGATGGACGTATCCTTTTTCCTTCTTATTGGACCCGCTCTGGCGGCTGTATCGGATGTTCAAGCGGCGGCTCTGAAAATCGGTACAGTTTGAGGTACTGGTAATCTCTCCCCACTCGCCGTTTTCACCACGACCGGGCATCCATGCTTCCAGGTCAAACTTGCGGTACGCCGGATTACCCAGATCCCCGGTGCAGACATCCACCACCCGAAACGGGATCTCCAGCGTTGAAAACAGCTCTTTTTCGATGTTCAACATCTCCTGGTGAATTCGCTCAGAATCCTCCGGATGTGCGAGGACAAACATCTCAACTTTCGTAAACTGGTGGACCCGATAGAGCCCACGGGAAAACTGACCCGCAGCGCCCGCCTCGCGGCGAAAGCAGTGGGACAGGCCGGCCATGCGGAGGGGCAACTGCGAGCCGTCAAGGGACTCCCCGGAATAATAGCCACCCAAGGTAATTTCGGCGGTACCCACTAGGCTGGAATCCTCGCCGTCGAGATTGTATATGTTGGACTCGGGACCGCGCGGGTTGAAGCCGATCCCCGCTACAACGTCAGTCCGGGCAATGTCGGGAGTGATCAAGGGTGTAAAACCCCGCTTGGTCAGCATATCCATCGCGAAACGGATGAGTGCGAGCTCCAGAAACACGCCCTGATTGCGCAAATAGTAGAATTTCGCACCCGAGACCTTGGCGGCACGTTCAAAATCCACAATATCGAGGAGTTCTCCCAAGGCTACATGGTCTCGGGGCTCAAACTCAAAATGAGGCACAGACCCCACGATCTCGAGCTCCCGGTTTGATTCATCCGTGGCCCCGATCGGCGTCTCCGGATGGGTGAAGTTGGGAAGCGTCTCAGCTGCTTCGGTCAGTTGCTCTTCTATACGGCGGAGCTCCTCTTCCCGTTCGGTGATTCCCTGCTTGAGCCGTTTGCCCTCCTCGATGAGCTCAGCACGCTTCTGGTCGGAAAGGCTCTGTTTCATAGCTCTCGCGTTTTCATTTCGCCGGGCTCGCTGTTCCTCCACGGTCTGGAGGAGTTCATTGCGCTGATCGTACAGCGCAAGTACCGTATCAAGGTCTGCGCGAACGTGCCGGTTGGCGATGTTTTCTCGGAGTACTTCTGGGTGCTCCCGAACGTATTTGAGGTCCAACATGGCGCTATCTTACTCGACGCAGCGGTCCTGCGCCAACCATTACGAGCGGTCCGAGCCGGTGCCGGCGCGGGCGGATTTCTCGACCGCGTTCATGACGGTAGCGTGGAACTTACCGTCGGCTAATGCGCGAATACCCGCAATAGTCGTCCCTGCCGGGGAGCACACCCGGGAGACCATCTCTTGGGGATGAACCTGCTTCGTCTCGATAAGTGCTGCCGCGGAAGACACAACATCAGCCGCGGCGCGCACCGCCTGGGCGTACGTGAGCCCCTCGGAGACAGCCCCCATCGCGAGGGCGTCGATAAATTGAAAGGCGAAGGCGATTCCACTACCGGAGAGGGCGGTCATGGTGGGCATGAGGGATTCGTCTACTTCAACCAACGAACCGGCGCTTTCCAGGAGACCGGATATCTCCCCCCGCATCTCCGGGGTTATAGTGGGTGGAAAGGTTATGCCGATGACCGCCCGGCCGATCTCTGCCGCGAGGTTTGGCATAATGCGAACGACCGACGATGCCTGAAGGGCGTGAGCTACCTGGTCTGATGAGGTCCCGGCCAAGACGGATATCACGGGAGTATCACCAGCTCCCTCGGGGAGCTGGGCTGCGATCCTGTTGAGGTCTCGCGGCTTGACGGCCAGAATGACCGCCTGGGAATCGCGAAAGAGGGCTGCCGGGTCGGCGCTATAATCTTTGGCCTGGTGATTATTCAGCATGAACTGTAACCGCTGAGAATCTTTCTCAACTGCCCCGATACGAATGTCCGGATACCTTTTTTGTATCGCTCCGATGAGGGAAGAGCCCATAAATCCGGTTCCTATGATCCCTATAGTGTGCATGGCGTTACTCCTTACTCCGGGTCATGTGAGTCCGGGAAATTGTCGCATATACAGTTGGTGATATACCACAATAGCAACCGAGTTCGACAGGTTGAGAGACCGCAGGGTTGGTACCATCGGGAGACGGTAGGTAGCGTCAGCCCATCGATTGCGAATCGCTTCGGGAAGACCGCGCGTTTCGGGGCCAAATACAAGATACTGCGTCGCGTTGTCCCCGGGTGAACTCCACGGGATTTCGGTGTAGAGGCGGCGACCTTTCGTGGTAAGAAGGGCCGGTGGAACCGTAAAGTCAACGCTCTCGACAAACCGCTTCCAATCTTCGTGAACGGTGAGGGCCAGCTGGTCCCAGTAATCGAGGCCCGCCCGTTTGAGATAACGGTCATCCAGGGAAAACCCCAGTGGACCGACAAGGTGCAGCGGAGTTCCGGTGGCGGCGCAGGTCCGCGCGATGTTTCCCGTGTTAGGGGGGATTTCCGGTTGATAGAGAACTACGGCTATCTGCTGGGCGCTCATTCTGAATTATCTCCAGGTGGACGGATTATTCCCCGTACGATCATCGCTTCCGCTCGGCGGTGTGGAACGCTACTGAGGGAAACGAAGGCAGCCCGCACCGTCGCCATTACCTGCACCAGGGCGGACCGCTTCCTTCCTCGGGAGAACCGAATGCCCGCGGCGTCGCGGCCGTCCCGGAGGCGGCGAAATACTTCGGGCAAGAGAAACAGGGCAGATCGAACCATGTCGGCAACGGTTTGGCCCCCGCGGAACGGAATCGCCCGTGCTGCGGCGGTGAGGGCCAGTTGTACCCCGGACGATTTGCGATACGCCAGGTAGGCCCCCGCCACCCAGCCGGCGGAGAGGAGTCCTGCGGCATAGTCGGCCCATGAAATCAGCGTCTCGATCCTGAAGGCGGCGATCGACCGCACCAACAAGACCGGGAGCGTGATGATCAGAATGGCTCGGCCGAGCCGGAGGACGCTCCGCAGAGGCATTCCACCCAAGTGGGCGAGGAGGAAAGAGGGAAGCAGTGCCAGGACCGCCCAGGGCTCCGGAATGAGGCCAACGAGTGCCGTTTGTATGACAATTGCGCCGAACAGAAAGGTAAGCTCCGTGGCCATGTTTATTCTCCCTTACCAGTACCAGTACTAGGCCCAGTACCCGTAATTGGGCGCAGGCCGTATTCGGGGGTGACAAATTCCCGTGCTCCATCGGGATTTCCGATGTATATCCCGCGTCCCTCGAACATCACTACCGCCTGGTCTACCACCGGCCAGATATCGCGCGTTTCATGAGACGCCAGAATCACGGTGCCGCCGCTATCCCGAAACGTTTTGAGACTCTCAACGAGCCTCTTCACCGAGGGATAGTCCAGCTCCAAAAACGGCTCGTCCAGGATGAGTACCTGCGGAGGACCCACCAAGGCACCCGCAAGCGCCAGCCGTCGCCGCTGTCCGCCACTGAGCGTCCAGGGAGTATCATCTTCATGGCCGGACAAGCCGAACTCCTCAACGATATTGGCCAGCTCTCCCCCGTTCGCGAACGCCGCACCCGGTGTTTCCGTGTTCAGGGCGAGTTGCAGGTCCTCCGCGACGGTATCGCCGAATATCTGGAGATCCGCGTTCTGAAAGCATACACCGGTAATCTCATGGAGCATTCGTGGCCGACGACGAATATCCCTGCCGTTCAAGTAGACTCCCCCGGAGGTTGGAGATATGAGGGCGAGAATAGTTCGCAGGAGGACCGACTTCCCGCTCCCATTTGCACCCACCACCAGCGTGAGCGTTCCGGTGGCGCAGTGGAGCGAGCAGGAGTCGATGACGCGGCGTGGCGGGTCGCCGAGGGTCACCGAAACATCTCTCAGTTCAACATCTGCCATACTGAGGTGGGAACGGTCCGCAGGAGCAGCACGAGAACCGCAGCTTTGACGATATCGCCGGGAATGAACGGAAGCATCCCCGCTGCGGCGGCCTGAACCATGCTCAGATCGGCAGTGAATGCCAGCCATGGTACGCCGGTCGCGTAGATGACGAGAAATCCCGCCCCAAGTGATAGAACGTGCCGAAAGATTCCCGCCTCAGCAACTGAGTGCCGCCTCCCGGGATGAATAATTGCCGCCGTAACTGCGGCACCGATGGGGAATCCCAACAGAAACCCGCCGGTGGGCCCGGCCAGGTGTGCGAAGCCACCGGTGGCACCGGCAAACACCGGCAGCCCCACCGCGCCGAGAAGCAGATACACCCCTACGCTCAGGGCAGCCCATCCCGCCGGAAGTACCAGCCCAGCCAAAATCACAAACATATTCTGCAGCACAATGGGAACGGGTGATCCCGGAATCGGCACGGATATGAACGCTCCGGCGCTGATCAGGGCAACGACGAGCGCCCCGGTCTGCAATCGAACGGCGTAGCCGAGTTGGTGTGACGAGATTTCTGTCATGGTTCCGCTCCATTGAAGACAAGAGTCGTGGAGAGCCGTTCCGTCCGGAACTCGGTGGTATCGCTGCCGGAGATACGGCCAAGGAGGATCTCGGCGGCTCGCCTTCCGATTTGGTCGATCGGCTGGGCGATGGACAACCCAGGGATTCCGGCTACCGCGGCAAACTCCGAATCATCGAAGGAGGCGAGGTAGAGATCAGGCGGCAGAATTCTCCGATGTGTTGCTGCGTAACGCAACGCCCCGATCTGCATAAAGTAGTTCGCGATCATGATCGTATCGGGTGGGTTCGGTTGCTGAATGAGCTCGCTAAACAGCTCATACCCGCTATGGGTGTGAAAATCACCAAACTTCAGGTACTGTTCCTCGATGGCTCCACCGCATGCCGTCAGGCCCCGACGGAACCCGCGATATCGCTCCGCAGCGGTGGTGATGCGGTGATCCCCGCCGATAAAGCCAAACCTTCGGCGCCCTCGCTGCCAGAGATACTCCACCGCCCTGAACGTGGCGTCCTCGTTGTCCACGAGGACCGCATCTCCGGTAAATCCTTCCACGATCCGATCAACAAATACCACGGGAAGACTGGCAGCCCGCAGACGATGGAAATGAGCCCCTTTCTGGCCGGACGGGATCACGATAACACCGTCTACCTGCTTTTCCAGCAACAGATCGATCGCGTGATCCTCCCCCCGGTGGCTCTCCCGGGAATTGAGGACGATCATCGAATATCCGTCTTCGGTCAGGCGGTTTTCAACACCTTCGGCTACCTGCATGAAGAAGACATTGGCGATTTCCGGCGCCACGAGACCCACCGTACGCGTTCGTTTACTCTTCAGACTCCGAGCGACGCCATTAACTTTGTAGTTCAGCCGGCGGATTACCGCTTCCACCCGCGACCGGGTGGCAGGGGAGATACGGGGGTCCTGGTTAACCACCCGGGACACGGTGGCGGTGCTGACGCCGGCTTCGCGGGCTACATCCTTGATCGTTGGATTCACGAAGCGGAATGGTAGTTGTGCCGCGAAGGGCTGTCAATCGATCAGGACCTGTTCGGACTATAGTGAGCGCACCGCTTCCAGGGCCTGATCGTAGTTGGGCTCCTGGGCGATTTCCGGGACCTGTTCCTGATACACCACGGTATTGTTGGTATCAAGCACCAGTACCGCACGGCTGAGAATACCGGCCATAGGACCATCAGAGATTTCACACCCGTAGTCGCGTCCAAACGAGCGGTCTCTCATTTCGCTCAGGGTAATAACGTTATCGACACCTTCGGCCTGACAGAAGCGCTTTGCAGCAAAGGGGAGATCCGCGCTGATCGTGAGGCACACCGTATCGGACATGTTTCCCACCTCCTGATCAAAGCGGCGGGCGCTTGCGGCGCATACTCCGGTATCGAGGCTGGGGACGATGTTGAGAATCTTCTTCTTGCCCGAAAAATCCGCGAGGGAAACATCGGTCATATCGGTCTTGGTAAGAACAAAATCCGGGACTGTTGATCCGTTCGCGGGAAGTGACCCGGATGTATGAATGGGGGTTCCCTTAAAGGTGATCGTTGCCATTGTTAACTCCTTCAATCATGTATATGGCGAAAAGTATCGGTGCAGAGGCGTCGAGGCAAATTCGTCGGCGGAGTCGTTACCCTTGGGGGAGGTTGTGAAGGCTCATGACCGCGGGAATCGCGCGGATCGATTTGGCGATCTTGCGCAGATCCTGGCGGCGCTCTACCTCCAGAGTGAAGCTGGCATCTATACTGTTCGGTCCGGATTCGTCGATTCTTCCTTCGATTAAATGACCATGAATCTTGCGGACCGCCCCCTCGATTTCGCTGAACAGGTCATTGGTCGGGCGTGCCACCACGCGAAACCGATGGGTAGCTTTCGGTGAGACCGTCTCCCATTCAACCTCGATAAGTCGTTCATCCACATCGGGAATGCTTCGCAGGCTTTTACAATCCCTCTGGTGGATAATGATACCCCGGCCCCGAGAGACGTAGCCGATGATGTCATCACCGGTACGGGGATTGCAACACTGCGCGAAGTGGATCATCAGGTTTTTCTCTTTACCAACACGAATCTCGACTTTGTGTTTGTCCAGAATATCGTTGGTTTCCTGAGACGGTCCCGCTTTTGCTGATGTTTTCTGCTGCTCCTGTTGTTTGGCCGATGACTGGGCGGCCTGATCATGTTTTCGTGCAATGATGCTCTGATTGATGATGAGATTCTCATCGTGCTTGTTGAGCCATGCCCGGATTTTGCTTCGCGCCCGGGAGGTGTGGGCGTATCGAAGCCAGTTGAGGTGGGGATGCGCATTGTTGCTGGTGAGCACCTCGATAACCTGGGTGTTCTTGAGCGGCTCCTTGAGGGGAATGATCGTGCCGTCAGCTTTTGCGCCGGTGGTATGGTGGCCCACTTCCGTGTGAATGTGGTACGCAAAATCGATCGCGGTAGCGCCTTTTGGCAGCTGTATCGCATCGCCCTTCGGTGTGAAGACGTAGATCGAATCTCGAAGGATTTCCCGCTTGATCTCCTCAAGAAATTCGCCGGAGGTGATGCGGGCGTCTTTCAAATCCCGAACGCGATGCATGATTTCCAGATCGCCGGGGTTGACCTGCTCCCGGGTGAGACCTTTTTTGTACAGCCAGTGCGCGGCGACCCCAAACTCCGCCGTGCGGTGCATCTCGTGAGTCCGAATCTGAATTTCAATCATTTTGCCGTCAAAACCGGGTACCGACGTGTGTAAGCTTTGGTACTGGTTGGCCTTGGGCATGGCGATGTAATCTTTGAAGCGCCCTTCAATCGGTGGCCACAACCGATGCACAAGCCCTAGAATCTGATAGCACTGATTGGTGGTATCACAGAGAATTCGTATGCCAAGGAGGTCGTAGATCTCACCGATCTCCTTTCCGTAGCGTTTCATCTTCTGATAGATGCTGTAAAAATGCTTCGCCCGGCTTTCTACCACTACCGGAACTCCCTCCCGCTGAGCTGCCTTGTTGATGGCTGTCTTGATTCGGTTGAGGTAGTTCGCGCGCTGCTGGCGTTTCTCGGAGACTTGCTCTTTGATCAACTGGTAGATGTCGGGATGGAGGTGCTTGAGCGAGAGATCCTCCAGCTCGTCTTTCATCCAGCTGATTCCCAGACGTCCTGCCAACGGCGCATAGATATCGAGCGTCTCCTGGGCGATTTCTCGGCGACGCACGCCATCCTTGAACCGGAGGGTTCGCATGTTGTGTAGTTTGTCTGCAAGCTTGATGAGGATGACACGAACATCCTTGACCATAGCTAACAGCATCTTTCGGATCGTTTCCGATTCCTGGACGCTCTTGTTT
>CAZNRF010000031.1:0-4005 GCA_964575075.1 uncultured Spirochaeta sp.
GCCTTCTTGGAGCGGCTCATCGACGTACAATTGCTCCGAGAATTGCGTGACCAGTCGGTGAGGGAGTTTGGCTTTGCAGGACGTCTTCCTCGGCGTGCCTCAGACTTCTTCCGAATGAGGGGATACCTGGTGAGCGCCCTCCAAGCCGCCCTGGTGAGTGCCGCCGATGACAGCCAGCTTCCGAGACGCCTGCTCAACGCGCTCCACGATAGCCTGGCGTTCTACAAGTTCACAGAGGCTCCGGATTCATCCTATTATGTCCGTGCCCGCGCGCGAGAACGGCGGGGAGAGCTCTCAAGCCGATGGCTCTCCATTGTACATCCCCCGGAAGAGACCATTACGGTTGATGCCCTCAACCTCCAACACCGTCCCTGGAGCCATCCGTGTGACCCCCAGCGTCATGCAACGGCCGATATCCCGGCGCTCTTCGAAGCGGCCCGGGCCCGTTCCGTATCCTCCTTCAAAACCTGGTTTCGAGCGGTACGGGAACCCTCTGAGTCCAACTTTCAGGACATAATTGAAGACATAGGAGCAGAAAACCTCAACGATGGCATTACTGCCGATCCTCCCTGTCGCCGGACGTACTGTGAACCGTTGCCACTCATAGACCTATACTGGGACATCAAACATCGCATGGACCGGGAGCGGTAACTCCTACCCGGGAGCGCCCGTGGACGCTCAGAAGAGGCCTTCAGATCCGATCTTTGCACCAAATCCACCCCTCCCGGCGTGCGACCTCTCGAGCCGCGGCGCCGGGCGCCGGGCAACGTCCGAGCAGGTAATCGATACCGTTGAGCGTGCACACGAACGCATCCAAATCATCCGCTCGCCGAAGCAGAACTGACCGTTCCGGTCTCACCGTTAATGTGATGCCCGAGACGGCCAACCGGTCCTCCACCAGGGACAAGAGGTCTCTTCGCTGATCCTTAGCCGCCGGTGGGCGATATCCCCGCGTCGCTACGCCCTCGGAAGCAAACCACCCTGCGGGATAGCTTTCCAGCAGTAACACCGTCTGCGCGTCCCGGCGGGGATCGCGGATATCGGTCACCGCGTCGATCCGCCGCTCCCCCTGAGCTCGAATTGAGTCCAGTGCATTGAGGGTTGCCAGGGCCGTGCGAGCAATGCGGTCCGCACCCACATCGAGCGGAGTTTTTCCCACCCGCCGGCGAACATCGATGTCGGTAATCCGCCGGAATAACTCGTCCGCAGTAACCGATATACCATCACCGGCCAGATGATCGGCCAGCATTACCGGCATCCGGTGCGGCCAGCCCAGCGGGGCATCGACGCACAGGAGCGTTGGTACCTCGCCGCCAAGCCAGCCCACCACGGTACCGATTAACTCTTCGTTGTTCTGGGGGGCCACGTGCGCCTCAACGACCGCGGTCCGCCTCCCCTCACGGCTCGAGTGGTTCAACTCACCGGGCGCGTCATAGCGCACCAATGACAGTGCCGTGTTACGAGGGTCTACCGCAGCATCCCATCCGATGATGCGAACGGTTCCCTCGCCGAGGGTTGCCCAGATCGAACCGGACGCACGCTCATCCCCGGCGGACGTGACACCGGTCACGTGCCGGAACGCTCCGCTTCGTACACCGGTTCCGGCTCGTACGCCAGCACCGGTTGCAACCAACTCTCCGCCTGTTGTAACGACACGCCCTTTCTGGCCGCCCAATCGGCGATCTGGTCTTTCTGGAGCTTGCCCACCCCAAAGTACTGACTCTCCGGGTGAGAAAAGTAGAATCCGCTGGTGGCGGCGGCGGGGAGCATCATAAAGCTCTCAGTCAGGCGCATATCCAATTTGTCCGCCTCCAACATTTCAAAGAGCTGAACTTTGTCGTTGTGATCGGGACACGGCGGGTAGCCGGGGGCCGGTCTGATTCCCTGGTAGCGTATAGCAAAGAGGTCCGGTTTGCTCAACGGTTCTCGCGCCTCGTCTTCCGCGTACCCCCACCAGGTAGTACGCACCTCTTCGTGGAGACGTTCGGCAAACGCCTCGGCCAGCCGATCCGCCAGGATCTTGGCGAGGATCTCGCTGTAATCGTCACCGGCATCTTTGAACTGCTGGACGTATTGTTCCAAACCAAACCCGGCGTTTGTCACAAATCCCCCGATGTAATCCTCAATGCCCGAGTCTTTCTCGGCCACAAAGTCGGACAGCGAGAGATAGTAGTCTACCTTTTCCTTCTTCTTCTGCTGGCGTAGCGTGGGCCAGGCTCCCACCAGACGGTCGCGGGATTCATCGGCATAGATCTCGATCGTGTCGTCGGGAGTCCTGGCGGCAGGATACAAAAAGATTGCCGCCCGCGCCTCCAGCGCCCGCGTGGCGATGATGTCTTTCAGCATCACCTGCGCATCATCGTAGAGTTTGCGCGCTTCTTCACCTACCGTGGGATCATCAAAGATGGCCGGGTACTTGCCGTGCATCTGCCACGCGACAAAGAAGAACGTCCAGTCGATGTACTGCGCCAGGACCTCAATGGGATAATTGGTGAAATGTTTTACCCCGAGGATCTTGGGTTTGGGCGGTGCCACACTAAAATCGGGGCGAAACCGTTTGGCCCGGGCGTCGGCGATCGACAGATACTCGCGATCCTGCACCTCCTGGAGTCGCTTACGCCGGGTTTTTTCGTGCTCCGCCGTGAGCTCCTCCGCAAACGTTGCCCGACTCGTGGGATTGAGCAACTTGTTGACATAGCCCACCGCCAGAGAAGCATCTTTCACATGAACCACCGGGGCATGGTACGCTGGGGCGATCTTCACCGCCGTATGGATCTTGCTCGTGGTGGCGCCGCCGATCATCAGCGGGAGATCAAACCCCTGGCGCTCCATTTCACTCGCGACGTTCACCATCTCGTCCAGTGACGGGGTAATCAGCCCGGAGAGACCGATAATGTCAGCCTTTTCCTCTTTTGCTTTGGCCAGAATATCCTCGGTGGGTACCATGACACCCATGTCAACGATATCGAAGTTGTTGCTGGCCAGCACCACCCCTACGATATTCTTGCCAATGTCGTGCACATCACCCTTCACCGTAGCCAGGAGAATCTTGCCCTTAGCGGAGGTATCACCGCTTGCGGCCTTCTCCCGCTCAATAAACGGCGTCAGGTACGCGACCGCCTGCTTCATGACCCGGGCGCTCTTCACCACCTGCGGGAGAAACATCTTACCTGACCCAAACAGCTCACCCACCACGTTCATACCGTCCATGAGGGGCCCTTCGATAACGTGGAGTGCCGCCGGAAGCTTTTGTCGCGCCTCCTCCACATCCTCTTCGATCCACCCGGTAATCCCTTTGATGAGGGCGTGGGAGAGGCGTCCCTCCACCGGCTGCTCCCGCCAGCTCACGTCTTCTTCCCGGGCGGTTCCACGGCCGGCGTATCGTTCGGCGATCTCCAGCAGATTCTCGGTGGCATCGGCAGTGCGGTTCAGCACCAAATCCTCAACCGCAACTTTCAACTCCTCGGGAATGTCATCGTATACGGTAAGCTGCCCCGCATTGACGATGCCCATGCTCATGCCGGCCTGCACCGCGTGGTACAAGAATACCGAATGGATCGCTTCCCGCACTTGCTCCATTCCCCGGAAGGAGAAACTCACGTTGCTCACACCACCGGAGACCTTGGCGTAGGGAAGATTCTCCCGAATCCAGCGCGTGGCGTTGATAAAGTCCACCGAGTAGTTGCGATGTTCTTCGATGCCGGTGCCGATGGCGAAGATATTGGGATCAAAGATGATGTCTTCCGGGGGAAAGTTGAGCTTCTCCCGAAGAAGATCGTAACTCCGCCGGCAAATCTGGATCTTGCGCTCTTCCGTATCCGCCTGCCCGTCTTCATCAAAGGCCATAATGATCGCGGCAGCCCCAAAATCCTGCACCGTCCGGGCGTGCTCGAGAAACTCTTCTTCCCCTTCTTTCAGGGATATGGAGTTGACGATCGCCTTGCCCTGGACGCAGCGAAGCCCCGCCTCAATAACCGAGAACTTGCTGGAGTCCACCATGATCGG
>CAZNRF010000031.1:4105-15736 GCA_964575075.1 uncultured Spirochaeta sp.
TGCTCCGCCACCTCCAGCGGCTCGAGGCCGGACAGTCTCATCGTGTGCGGGTCCTCCCGGATCTCGCGGGGTGGAGCGCCTTCACACGCCTTGATAATCGCCTCCAGGTGCGTTCTGGTGGTCCCACAGCACCCTCCCACGATGTTCAGGAGCCCATCGTGAGCCATGCCGCCCAGAACCTCCGCCATATGTTCCGGAGTGTCATCGTACTCACCGAATTCGTTGGGGAGTCCCGCGTTGGGGTGCACACTGACCGGGTATTCCGCCACGCGCCCCAGTTCTTTTACGTACTGCCGCAACTGATCCGCGCCCAGGGCGCAATTGAGGCCCACCGAGGCGGGCTCCGCGTGGCGTACCGAGTAGTAGAACGCCTCGGTGGTCTGCCCCGAGAGGGTGCGCCCGCTCTGGTCGGTAATCGTGCCGGAGATCATGATCGGAACGGGCGCGCCCGCTTCCCGGTTGAGACGCCGCACCGCATAGATCGCCGCTTTGGCGTTGAGGGTGTCAAAAATCGTCTCGATCATGAGGAAGTCCACGCCTCCCTCGATAAGCCCCCGAGCGGCGTTGGCGTAATCCTCCGCCAAGGCGTCAAAGGTGATCGCCCGGAACCCGGGATCGTTCACATCGGGAGATAGCGAAAGCGTCTTGTTGGTGGGCCCGAGAATACCGGCCACGAAGCGTGGCTTCTCCGGAGTGGCGCGGGTAAACTCATCAGCCAGGGACCGCGCCAGAGCTGCCGCCTCCCGGTTCAGCTCACGGACAAATTCCGGGGCTTCCAATCCGTAATCCTGCTGCGACGTGGAGGTGCCGTTAAAGGTATTTGTTTCCACGATATCCGCGCCGACTTCCAGGAAACCCCGATGGATTTCGGCGATAATGTCTGGTCGAGTCAGGGTGAGCAGATCGTTGTCGCCCTTGAGAGGGCGCCCATGCTCGGCAAACCGATCACCACGAAAGTCCGCCTCTTCCAGCGGATACTGCTGTATGTTGGTACCCATGGCGCCGTCCAGGAAGAGGACGCGCTCCGAAAGGGCCTGGCGAAATTCTACCAGTCTATGTTGTCGCTCAATCACGTATAACTCCTTCGTGTGGCTCACACTATGCCCGAGATCAACGCATCTTTCTACCATACCCGCGAGGGTGATACACTCGCCGCTATGACGCACCCCAGCTACTACGATGACCCCCTGGCCCACACGTTTGTGACCACCGTTTCCGCCGTTGATCCCGATGGCGCATTCGTTACCCTTGCGGAGACGCTCTTCTATCCGGAAGGGGGCGGTCAACCGGCAGACATCTGTTCACTTGGAGGAGCCAAGGTGGTCGACGTGCAGAAGGATGACACCGGAACGATTCATCACTATTTGGCATCTCCTCCGGATACCGCCCTCCAGCCGGGCGATCGGATTACCGGAACGGTGGATATGGCGCATCGCTGGGATTATATGCAACAGCACACGGGGCAGCACGTGCTGTCGGCGGCGTTGGCGCAGGTAGCGGAGGCTCCCACGGTGAGCGTGCACCAGGGAAGTGAACTCACCACGATCGAGGTGGACCAGGAGTCCCTGTCAGAGTCGGTTCTGGAAGCGGTGGAGGATCGCGCCAATAAAATCGTTCGAGCCGATCTGCCGGTGCGGGGCTTCTGGATAGACCACACGGAACTGCCGAACTACGCCCTGCGGCGCCCCACCTCCCGCACCGGCAAGATTCGACTGGTAGAGATCGATGGGGTGGACCTGGTTGCCTGCGGCGGGGTGCACCTCCCCCGGACGGGGCTGCTCAACGCGATCCATCTGTCATCGGTCGAGCGTATTCGCGGACGCCTGCGGCTGGGCTTCAAAATTGGTGACCGGGCGATCGCTGACTACCGTGAGAAGGATCGCGCCCTGAGTACCGCGGCAGAGCAGTTTTCAGCGCACCCCCTGGATGTGCCGGCGCGCGTCTCGTCCCTCGTTGCGGAGGTGCAGGAACTTCACCGCACCCGGCGGCTTCAGGCCCGGCGGATCGCCGAGCTTCTCTTCGAAACCGGTGAAGCATCATCGGCGACCACAGTGCGAACGATTCGCTTCGAGAACGAGGATCCGGAGGTCTTTTCCGCCCTCGCAGACACCGCAGCCGACCGTGCAGGAACCACCGCTCACGGGATGTGCATTCTGAATGTGACCGACGAGGGTATACATTGGGCGTTGGCAACAGGAATGAGTCCGTTCCCGCAGAAACAGCTCCGCGCCGACGTTCTTGAGCCCCTCGGCGCCAAAGGAGGCGGCAAGCCGCCGGTTTGGCGGGGAATCATAAAAGAGAACTCCGCGGCAGCCGCCGGTGATCTTGCCGATGAGTTTGCCCGTCGGTTTGAAGCAACCCTGAAGGCGGTGCAGCGCGAGTAATCCCCACCTGGTCGCTTGTTATGAGGAGCGGTACCCTGCTTTAACGGTGATACAGTTCTCGCACCCCTGGATGTCACGCCACTCGGCGATATTATGGAAGGTGGTCCGGCTGATGTTTACCACCGCATCCCGGGTGAAAAAGGCTTGGTGGGCTGTTATCAGTACGTTAGGAAAGGTGAGCAACCGTACAAAGGTATCATCCTGAATCACCTGGTCCGACAGATCCTCGAAAAAGAGATCTGCCTCCTCTTCGTACACATCCAGGGCCATGGAGCCGATACGGCCGGCTTTGAGGCCTTCGATGACCGCATTGGTATCGATAAGCGCTCCCCGGCTGGTGTTGATTACCATCGCTCCCCGCTTCATGGAGTTAATCGCGTAATCGTTAATGATATGGTACGTCTCGTGTGTTAACGGACAATGCAATGATACGATATCGCTCTCACCATAGAGATCTTCGAGACTGACGTACGTAACTCCCTGCTCCTTTAGATCATCCCGGGGATAGCGATCGTAGGCCAGAACACGCATGCCGAAGCCCGCCATAATGCCCGCGAAGATCCCACCGATCTTGCCGGTGCCGATGATTCCCACGGTGCGTCCGTGCAAATCCACACCCAACAGTCCGTCCAGCGCGAAATTGCCCTCGCGGACGCGGTTGTAGGAGCGGTACAGGCGTCTGTTCAAACCAAGAATGAGCGCCACCGCGTGCTCCGCCACGGCGTACGGCGAATACGCCGGGACCCGCGCCACGGTAATGCCCAGCCGTTCGGCGGTCTTCAGATCGACGTTATTGAAGCCCGCGCATCGCAGAGCGATCATCTTGACGCCGACCCCCGCGAGCACCTCCAGCACCGCAGCGTCGGCATTATCATTCACGAAAATGCATACCACGTCGGATCCTTCCGCAAGACGCGCGGTGTCCGCGTTGAGCCGAGCTTCCAGATAATGAAGGTCAAACTCGTATTCTTGATTTACGATATCAAAAAACTCTCGCACCCATCGTTTGGTGCTGAATACTGCAATGTTCATGAGTCTAGTATGTGCGTCCAACACGAGAGACGTCAAATTGTCGTGAAGCACGGTGCCCCACAGCTCAGTAATGAGGTATAGGAGGCTACATGGTCGACGAGTATCTCCGGTGTGCCCGAGAGCGTTTTGGGCTCGACTATCTTTTTCCGTACCAGCGGCTCGTCATCGCGACCCTCGTGGAGTCTCTCCGCGCTGATGATCACGAGCCCCACCGCGAGGACGCCCAAGATCTCGGCAGACAGATTGTGATCCTTCCGACCGGCGCGGGGAAGAGTTTGTGTTTTCAACTTCCTGCAGCGCTCTGTGGCGGAACCACCCTCGTTGTCTATCCTTTGCTGGGACTGATGAACGACCAGGAGCGGCGCATGGTGGACGCGGGATTCTCGGTCCGCCAGTTGCGGGGTGGCCAGGATTCGTCGACACGCACGGAGATCTTTGCCGCGGTGTCCCAGGGATCGCTGGACTTTCTGATTACCAACCCGGAAACGCTGGCGACAGAAGCGGTTCGTCGTGCCCTAAAAGCGCGGCCACCGGTGCACGCGGTCATTGATGAGGCGCACTGCATCAGCGAATGGGGTGATACCTTTCGCCCGGCGTATACCACGTTGGGAGCGTCACTGGACCGAATCGGAATCTCCCGGCGCACCGCATTTACCGCCACCGCATCAGACCGCGTCATCGAGCGGATTCGCACGGTCCTCTTCGCCGATACCGGGGCCGCGGTGGTACGCGGCAACCCCGACCGCCCCAACATCACCTACAGCGTGGTCCCGACCCTCTCACTGCAGCACGCTCTCGAGCGCATGTTCAGTGCCCCCGAGCCGGAACCGGAGCCGGAACCGGAACCGCCCACCCCAGGCGGAACGCTCCCGGTGTGGCACCCCGGTGACCATCTGCATCGACCGGCGCTGATTTTCTGCCGCACCCGAGCGGAGACGGAGATGATTGCCCGATGGCTTGGGGCATGCCTTCCGACCGGGAAGGCGCTCTTTTACCACGCCGGCCTCTCCCGAGAGCGGAAAGAGGCGATCGAACGGGAGTTTTTCGAACGTACTGATGCGGTGCTGGCATCTACCTGTGCCTACGGAATGGGGGTGGACAAGGGCGACATCCGCACGGTCATCCACACCTACCTGCCGGAAACGGCCGAGGCGTTTCTCCAGGAAAGCGGTCGTGCCGGACGAGACCGGCGACCGGCCCAATCTATCCTGCTGCTGACCCCACAAGAGCAAATCCGCTCCCAGCGGCCGGATCGGGTGAACGGGCTCTCACCGGTACAGGAGATGGCGTTCGGTACATCCTGCCGAAGAACGACGCTCCTGCGCCACTTTGGGGTCGAAGAAGAACAATGCAGCGGATGCGATCGCTGTGAAAGGAGCGACTGCGCTCCTCCGGTCTCCCGAGCGGCAACGCTCCTGCTCACCGCGATCCGTTGTGACCCGGTGCGGCGAAGCGAGCGAGCGTGGATTCGGATACTCACCGGTAGGCTCACGCACAGCGACCACCTCAAGGGGCTTCTGAGTCACGCCGGCAGGGGCGCCCTCAGCGGATGGAAACCGCAGCACATAGAAGACGCATGTATCCACCTCGCAGAATTGGGGCTGCTTCGCCGGGGACGGAGGCTCACAGCTATTGCTCCGGCACCGGCTGGAGACAGAACGGATCTCCACCTACCATTCCGGCCGCCTCAAATAGTGCTTGATTTATCGCGGCCCCGGCATCAACGAACGTTGTGGGGTAATCCCGCAGAAAAATGTCGATCTGTTCCCGTCGCTGCGGAAACGCGTTCCTTAACCGATCCGCCGTCCGGGAACGAAAGTACCAGCGGACGTTCCGCTCCGACTGCTGAAGCAGGTACGCCTGAAACTCGTTCGCCATGAGATAGCGATCATCCGGAGAATAGGTCATCCATGAGAGAAAGTCACGCCAGAATCCCCGCTCCCTTGTGTCCAGGATATCGTCCCAGTAGCGAAAGACTGCCCGACGAAAATCGGATTCTTCGTAGAAGACCCCGTGCACCGCTTCATGCACGATAAGCAGTTGTCGTAGTTCCAGAAAGCTCTGCTGGCTCACCGACAGAATGCCGCCCCGACCGGGGAGAAATCGCCCGTTCTCGTCTTCAACGATAATTCCTCGGGCAAGGACGATTTCCCGGAGTTGAGCCTCATACTCGTTGATAGGAAATTCCGTGGAATCCACGGCATTGAAGAAATCTGCCAAACCTTCGGGGCGATAGTTGTGCGCGTTCCATCCGTGACGGTTCTGCAGCTCGGCATCGGTAAGGAGCCGGCCGATGAAGCCCCGCTTCTCTACGAAGAACGCGAGGCGCTTAAAAAAGCGCGCTTGCACATCATAGTCTCGGGTGTCGAACCAAACAATGTTCGGGTACAGCGTCCAGGTGAATAGCTCAAACTCATCCCGCCGCCATTCATCCGCCGGAAACCTCAGCAACTCCGACAGCTCCACAGGGATCGGTGTGGAAGGATTCTCAGGTATGGTAGAGCCCACGATGTGCTGGAGCTCGAATCCCCCCGGTCCACCGCGCACCGTTAGTGATTCCGTGTCATCCTGCCATAACCCGGGCCGTACAACGACGTCCCGGGTCCCCGGTCTCAGGTCGAGCTCGAGGGAACGAACCTCTGCTTCACGTCCGTGAAGGTCCAGCATCACCCGAGGCCGGTCTGTACGGTCAACGAATTGGTCCTCGGCCATTCGGTAGCGGAGTTGGAGTCCGTCAGACATCTCACCGGTAACGTACGATATATCGGGAACGTGCCACTCCCCCTCATCACCAGCCACCGGGAGGCGATCGTCGAATACGGCGGGGGTCGAAGATCCGGGGAACGTTACCTGCAGCGGCGGAATCTCCGTGAGGAATCGGATCTCTTCAATCGTGTAGGCTTGGCCGGCATCGGCCGTGAATATCAACTCGGCACCACGAAGCTCCGCGGCGCGCAGCGGCGGACGCTGCTGCCCCAGTGAAAAACGCAACACCACCGCCTCGGCAGAACCTTCAGACAGGGTGCCCGGCGCGAGATCAACCGCTTGGGCATACGAAGCGGTGTAGTCTGCCGCACCGTCGATTTGGACCGTCCCACCGTGATATTCCCCGTTCAGTTCGACTTCAAGCGTTACAATCGGCGCGTCTTCGATCTCTTCCGGGATCTCTTCGATGCGGAAACGCGGAGCCTCGTCCAACTCGTCCGAGACAATATCCTCTTCTTCATAGGGGCGGCGCGTCTCATCCCGTAGCGACAGCGTATACTCCTGCTCTCCATCTGCCACAGACACACGGAACGCCGCCACATCAGCGTGACACCCGGTCAATAAAACAGCCGCGGATAGAACGAGCACGCGTCGAATAATGATAGATACCCCCATCAGTTCAGGCGGAGCAGGCTGCGAGCCAGCAATTCGGCGATCTGGCGCTTGCGACTTCCTGGAATTGCGCTGTCATGGCGCAGCAGATGCTCGAATCTACTATCGAACTCTTCCGGGAGCCGCGGGAGTTCTTCAATCTGCGCCCGCAAAATCCGACCAGGCGGGTCAAATCGGCGATTGAGCGCGAACATGAGGCTACAGCTTGTCTCGAGAAAGCGTCCGAGTGAAAGCTCGTAAAACAAGTCTTCCTCGGCATATACCGCACTGGTCAGATCTGATAGGGCATGTTCCATATGAGCCTGGAGCATTTCGATACGGCGAATCCAGAACGCCTCGGGCAACTCATCCAGGATCCGCCGCACGACGGGAAGCCAATTGCTCCGGTTCATTACGATCTCAGACTGGGTGAGGCGAAATAATCCGTAGGTGGTTCCGCTAAAATCGCCCTCTTCGGCGTTTCCCGCTGCCGCAACCTGGGCATCAACTTCGCGGATCGCTTTGTACTCGATGCGCACCGGGATATCGTCCATGAGGAAACGGTCCTTCCGTCCATCCACGGTCGCCTCATAGCCGGCGGCAAACGTAAAGACAGCCTCCCGCACCTCAGGATCCGGAACGGTTCCGTGGTAGTACACATCAAAGCTGACAAAAAAACTGGGGTCATAGCGATCGGTACCGAACTTCAGGACGGTGACCGTGTCAACCGTATCCCATTGCTGTAAAACCTCGGTGATCCGCTCGCTACTGATCTCGACGATTGCATCCATGACACGGTTACTCTACCATGCAGCGCAATCATGGTCACCTATCTCTCGGCGCTGCGCTGGGCAGCGAACGTGGAACAGCACCTCCAACAGCTCCAAAAGGAACGGTTTGCACGGACCGGAGACATCGCCTCTCGGGCACTCCCTCCCCTTATTCCCCTGCAACGCCATCGCAGGCTACCGGAGTTCCCGTGGTTGGATGAAATCAGGTGGGCTCATACGGTATCGGTAGCCGCAACACGCCCGGAATCGGCGGAGATCCCCCCCGCCCGCATCGCGCTCAGCGGTCAGGGTCTTGATGAGACCGCGCGGCATATCGTCGAGCTACAGCGCGCCCTGGCGGCTGACCAAGGGGACGATCCCCCTCAGTTTGCTCCCCAAATCGTCATCTCCTGGCAAGAAGCTACGCCGCAGGCGTCTCCCGTTGCCCTTCCGGAAACCTCCGCGCTCTGGTTATCAATAATCGAACTCGACTGCGGCGAGGACCCGTGGTGGGAGTTCCTCAGCTGGAACCAGAGATACTGTCGTCGCTTGCGGGCTCGATAGCAGCCACCACTTGATTGCGACCGAGTTCCTTGGCGCGATACAGCGCTCCGTCCGCCGCTTGATTGAGGTCGGAAGCGTTGTCAAAGGTAGGAAAAGCGGCGATTCCGCAACTGAAGGTGACTCGAAAGTTCACCTCACCATTCGTTTGTACCAGTCTCGAGAAACTGTCCCGTAATTCATTCATGAGACGCTGTGCGTGGGTAATATCACTGTTGAAGAGAATAACCCCAAACTCCTCACCACCGTAGCGACCTACGACATCGGTTCGCCGCAATCGGTCCTGCAGCAGCCGCGCTAGCCCCTTCAGTACGCGATCTCCGGTGAGATGTCCATAGGTGTCGTTGACGCTCTTGAAATGATCGATGTCGATCATGGCAAACACCATGTCCGTACCCACTCGTTGTGCCCGCGCAAGATCGGTCTCGAGGCGCGCTTTCAGATTCGTATGGTTGAGCAGTCCTGTAAGCGAATCCCGCTCCATATAAAAGCGCATCGCCCGCATACGGGCAGCCCGATGGCGCACGGAGGCGACCAGATGCTCTTGATTGAACGGCTTGACCATGAACCCGTCACCGCCGGCCTGAACCGCCGCCAGTTGCTTTTCCGGATCGGTTTCCACCGAAAGAAATATGATCGGAATACCCACGAAATTGTCGTTCTGCCGGATAATCCTCGCAAGGTCCGCCCCACTACAGTCGGGCATATACATGTCCATCAGAATCAGTTCCGGCTGATACTCCACCATCACCCGAAAGATATGATGCGGGTCGGTAACCACCGAGGTGATCATACCGGCGTTCTGCAGAATGAGCGCGGTGGAAGAGACCTGTTCGGGATCATCATCCACAATAAGTACGTGATACGGTTCCGCCTCACGATCACTCATGAGCGTTTCAACCCGGTCGACAAGCTGGGTTACATCCACCGGCACTGCCAGAAAGGCATCCGCGCCGTATCTGACCGAACGCAGCCGGCTTTCAAAATCATCCTCATCTCCCACGAGGACCGTAAAAATCCGACCGGCATAGGTATCACGAAGGGAAGTCAGCTCCGACAATCGCTGCAATCGACTTCCTAAAAACTGTACCGTAGAAAAGAACACCGCATACGTGAACCCCGGTTGGTCCGAAGCAGATGCAGCCGACAAAAGCGAATCGATTTCCGACGGCTCCTTGACCGCAATAAGCGTCAGTCCAAAGACCGCCAGCTGCTCCGAGAAATTATCTCCGATTCCCGTTACTTCCCCGGCGAGAATAACAAACTTTCGCGCGCCTTCGTTTTCGGCAGGCTGCGCGGCCTCGTCGGTGTGACCGGGGATGTCACTCTCGTCTAAAAGGCGCTCGAGCGCTCGAACGGTATCCGCCCGGAGTGCACGATCCTCCGACGCCAGGTCCTGCTCAATACGCTCCTCAGCGGCGCGAGCTCGATCGGTAAGATCTTCGAACCCGAAGGTGGCTGCACTTCCCGCAAGACGGTGAACTCGATACCGGAGCGCGCGCAGGGCGTCAACATCACCGTTTGCACTTCTGGTCCATAACCCGCGAATTTCCGCCAGCTTCTCCGAGAGACCGGAGCGAAACTGTACCGACAACTGCTGTAGTCGTTCTTGTACCTGTGGAGGTAAACCTTCCATATCTGTGCTATAGACTACGCTATCAACCGTCTGTGAGCAATTGGTCCAGCGCCCACTGAGCGTGAATTGAAATGATTTCCTCGGTGTCCCGAGCCAAATCGCGCAGCCGGGGAATGAGCTCCACAGCTCCCGTGTTGGCCGCCGCGATCGCGGCATTCCGAATCAGACCGCGTCGCTTTACCCGCATCAGGGGAGATCCGGCAAATCGCGCGGTAAACGCTTCATCGGTCTGAATCGACAGAACCTCCGCCAAGTCCACCTGCGAGCCGGCGATGGGGGTTTGAAAGTTCTCAACATCCGTGACCTGGGCCCGCACGTTGAGCGGGCAGACCTCCTGACAGAGATCACAGCCAAAGATCCAGTCTCCCATCAGAGGGCGCAACTCTTCCGGAATGATTCCGTCGTGCTCGATCGTGAGATATGAGATGCACCGGGAGGCATCGATCCGATGCGCATCGTACAGCGCTCCAGTGGGGCACACGTCTATGCATCGCCGGCAATTCCTAGGACACGCCCCGTGGCGACCGGCGGCATCCTCCGAGGCGGGGTAACGCCGCGTTGAAAGAATCTCTCCGAGGACGAACCAGCTGCCCAGTTCACTATTGATCAGGAGGGTGTTGCGACCGGTAAACCCCACCCCCGCCCGTTCACCGTAAAACCGCTCCGAGAGCGGTGTGGCATCGGTCCACGCGCGAAAACGGTCGTTTGGATACCGCTCGCTCAGCACCCGGGCCACCCGTTTAATACGACGGCCAAGCTCCTTGTGGTAGTCCCGGCCCCAGGCGTAGCGCGCAACCCGCCCCGAAGGATACGGTGGCGATTGCGGTGGCCGCTGATAGTAATTGAGACCTACGAATACAATTGATTGACACCCCGGTACCAGCTCCTCGGGATGAAACTTGAGCGGCCCGTGGCGCTCCATGTATGTCATCGAACCGTGGTAGCCTCGGGAGACCCAGTCTTGATACTCCGTTTCGCGGACAGCCCGCTCCTCCGGCTCGATTTCGGCGTCGCAGACACCGATCAGAGACAGACCTTCCTTGCTCAGCACTTCGCTGAGCTCCGGATCAACCTCCGGAAACCATGCGCGCCGAGCAATCATACGTGCAGTCCCGCGGAGGCACACAGATCAGCAACCGGACAGCCCTCGCAGTTCGGTTTGCGCGCGAAGCAATACCGTCGTCCGTGGTAGTTCAATCTCATACTGGCATCGTTCCAGTGCTCGGAGGGCAGCACCGCAGCTACATCTCGTTCAAGCTTCACCGGATCCTTTTCGGCACTGAAGCCGAGCCGTCGAACTACCCGACCGAAATGGGTATCAACAATGATTGCCGGTGTGTCATAGATGTGGAGCAACACGACTCCCGCTGACTTGCGCCCTACTCCCGGCAGTTTCACCAGGGCATCCATTGTGTCAGGAACGAGACCGCCATGGTCAGCTACCAGCGCCCGGGCTGTTCCAATAATGCTACGCGCCTTCTGACGATAGAAGCCGAGGGAGTGGATGATCTCTTCCACCTCTTCAGAATCTGCCGCCGCTAGGAGCGCGGCATCGGGGAACCTACCAAAAAGCGTTGGGAGCGTAGCGTTCACGGCATCATCCGTCGTTTGGGCGGAAAGGATCACCGCGATCAGCAATTCAAAGGGCGAGCGATAGTTGAGCAAACTCGGCGCGTCTCCATACTCCGATTCAAGACGAGTTACAATCTGGATAAAGCGCTCGGTCATCCCGGACATACCGGCGACTCTACCACCTACAGCAGCGTGAGAAAAGATCGACAAGCCGGTGGGGCTGTGCCGACTCGATAGTCGCCACGGTCATCGGCCATCTTGACCGGCCCCCGGCCGTTCCCTATACTGCGCTGGCGCAGCTCGTCCTGCGTGCACTCTT
>CAZNRF010000032.1:0-15181 GCA_964575075.1 uncultured Spirochaeta sp.
ACCGTGCGAGTGCCCCGCTACACCCTCCGCGACCTGGCGCGGGCGGCGTGATGAGGCCCTCGGGACCCTGCCGGCGGGGCTGCTGCAACAGCTTTGTGTATACAGCCCCCTATTCCAAGATGCGGACATCGCTCTCCGTGACCAGATATACCTGATCAGTCTCCGGATTCCGGACTTCCCGGAGGAATCCAATCTCCTCTTGAACCGTCCTCCCTGTTTTCGTCCAGCTGTTATCGTAGGTCCAGACTTCACTGCTGCTCCACCGTCCCGAATCACCCCCATCGGTGAGAAGAACCAGTGTCTCCGCGTCGAGCCCGCCATCTATAACGATATCGTAGTAGGTGGAGTTTGATTGGCTGTAGGTTCCATACCCATAGGACCGGGCTCCCCGGAATTTGTGCAGGCGATCGTCGTCAGAATCGGCAAGATCGATGGTGAGCTGTGAGCTATCCAGGTACGCGCCATCTTCTGCCGCGGCACGGCTGTCATGCCACCCGTTATGCCACACGGTGAAGACGTCTCCGGCGCGGCGAATCTTTACGCGGGTATACCGTCCGTCCCAACCGCCGGTATCTTCGCCGTCGTCCGTTTCGCGAATCACTGAACCCTCAGGGTCTGATCCATGGGCGAGATCATCACTGACCCCGCGGGTATATACCACCCCCCACCCGCCGGTGGGAGTCGCTCCGCCGCCGGTACGCGCAGCGCTCAGGGTGTAGGGCGTTCCATCATCCTCGGTGTACGCCATAATCAGGCTAATAGTGTCATCGTCGGTATCATCCGACGCGAGGGTCGCCTCGAAAGTATACGTATCCAGTTCTTCATCACTGAAGATCCCGTTATAGGGCGTGATGTTGGTAGGCATGGAGATCCGCTCGTTATCAGTTCCGCTTTCCAGCAGTTGCCAGTCGTCGGCACCGCCATCGGCGGATGTACCACTACCGTAAATGTCGGAGCCGTCAAACCGGCCCCAGCTGTCAAAGATCTCTTGCGCGGTGGGGGGCGAGTAACTGTCCTTCTGTCTGTTGAAGTCATCCTTATTCGCGTACACGAGCGCGGTTGCCCGCGACAACAAGGGTACGGTGTCACGAGTTTCAACCCCCTCGGCCGCCCCAAAATCGTTGATCCCGCGAACCCGGTATTGAATGTTGGTTGTGTTCAGGGTGACGCCGTTGTCGGTATAGCTCAGATCTGCGGCGGGAAGAGCGTCATCGGTTACGCCGTCCCAGTCGCTCCACGCGTCTTCATCCAGACTGCGCGTCCGTCGTTCAAGTTCGTAGCCCAGTTCCAATGCGCCACTGTCACTCCAGGACACCCGCAATGACCCACTGTCCTGGCCCTGCTCAAAGGATGCCGAGGCGGGCGCCGCCGGCGCGGACGATAACTCCGCCGCGGCCACGGTAATCGTGTGGTCGATCGGGAGATTGCCGGCAACGTTGATCATTTCGCTAATTCGGCCAATGATTCGATCCTCGTCGTCCCGAAGGACCGCAGAGAACGCGTATCGCCCGGCGGGTGCCGTCCCCCGCCAAACCGGGGTGCCCTCTTCAACCTCCAGCGTCACGTGTTGCCGTGCATCCGCGCCCTCGGCGGTGGTGAGATCCCAGTCATCCGGTCCGATGGTGCTCACCCGATCAGGAAGATCCAACACGAGACGTACCCTCCCCTCGCCACTATCGTGAAGAAACGATAAGCGGATCGCTACATTCGCCTCCGAGTCGGCGGCGATCTCCATCGTATCAGTCCCCGTCGCAATCAGAACGTCCCCGTCCTCGTCCATCGCGGCAACGGTGACCTTCCATTCACCCACCGCCAGGTTCGAGATACTCACCTCATCAAGCTCTCCCGATGAGTTTGGTTCAGCTGATACCGATCTACTGCGGTATCCGGCACGGCTCAGGACGATGTCGTAGCGACCGATGCGATCCACGGCAGCGCGATAGTCGGGAACCACGGTGCGCGCGCCAAGTCCGGTATCACCGGACACAACGATCGTTCCGCTGCCGGAGGGATTTCGCGGTTCATCTCCACTGAAGGGATTGATACAACCGGATAGAAAGGTGACGAGTGCTAGGATAGAAATCAGATATGGAATGTACTTCATCATGTGTCCTCCGCATTTCTCATTGGCTCAGCGCAAACAGATGCGTCTCGGCGAGGCTCAATCCGGCCACGATATCCTTCCCCATGACGCCGTGCGCGCGGAACGTGACCCGGTGCACACGCCCCGGGGCAAGATCGAGCCCCTCCGGTCCTGGGGTCAGAGGAAACGTGTATCGCGTCCCGTCATCGGAGGAGGAACCGCCCTCGTGAACCGTTCCGTTCACCAGAACCTCCCAGGTGGTGGCGCTACCGGCACTCAGCGCTGCCGTGAGGCTCACCTTATCGGACGGCCGATACACGGGAACGGTCGCGGATTGGTTCGTATGATCCGATATAGCGAGGGTGGGAACGGTACTACTCGGCGGGTACACAGCGGGTCCACCGTCATCCTCGAGAAAGCCCCGGTCCACCGCCGGTTCGTCCGAGGATAGTGTACCGAATCCGGGGCGGTCATCGGATGGGAACACGATCTGATACTGTGTGCCCGATCCATCGGGCTTATCGGTAAATCGGAGCCCGGGAAAGGTGTGCATGTAGAGTTCGAACCCTCCGTCCCCGTTGGTATCGATCCCGTATACACCGGCGTCAGCGGATTGATCGCGCCCGTCGAGGGGTACAAGAGGGATATCCGCCGTACCATCGCCGGTAACATCAAGGCCCTGCCCTGCCGTCCCCTGTGCTACCGTGCGCACCCGGCGCCCGTCAGCCGTGGGAACCCGCAGCTCGGCCCCCGGGTCTGCCGTGGCGATGGGATCGGTGAGCTTCGTGTCCAAAGACACCGACCGATCATCGTCCACAACCCCAAATCCCAGCAACACCCCATCATCGTCAAAGGTGGGTGCATAGTTCGTGCCGGCAAGACCGGGCGCATCGCTTGCTCGAATATACGGCGAACCGCTCAACCACAGATCGCCGCTGCCGTCACCGGAGACGTCAAGCTCATAACTAACAGTACCCTGAGAATCTGTTTGATCAGCGATGATCCACGCGTCAGCTCGACCGTCACCATCCAGATCGACCGCACCCGGAGCCGGCGGATACTCACTGAGAATCGTCATTGCCACGTCCGGTTCCTGGGGGCCCGCGGAGGGCCACCGCACGCGCCGCCCTCGTTTCGATAGGGCCGTTCGCAACACGTCGGTGGCGGCGTGGTCGAATGTGCCGTCGACCGAGATCCCCGCAGGAGGGTCGTCGCCTTCGCCGGGAATCACCGCAGCCTGTTTCGCGTCGTTGGATCGGACAAGACCGGGCTGGTAACCGGATGTACCGCCCGCGGCCAGGTCATACTCGAAATCCGGCACCCCGTCGTTGTTCGTATCTATCCGGTAGACACCGGGACGGTCCGTTGGAAACAGGCTCATCTCGGCGGTGCCAGGTTTTCCATCGAGATCAATGCCGTCGTAGCGCCCGTCACCGGAAGCATCCACCAAGGGGAAAGAACGGTAGCCGTCCACAGATCCATCACCATCGGAATCCACGGGAAGCTCCACAGTCTGGACTGTCTTACCTCGTATTGCGTCGTACACGAGGTGGCCTTCGAACAGGACCATGTCATGCTGCACCGTCTGGTGGTGTATCCGATACTCATACACCCCGCCGACACTCACATCGGTATCCACATAGCCCTCGGCGGTAGCATCCAGCGCCGCGAGCTCCTCCCAGTTTTCCCCGTTGATCCGGCGCATCAGCATATTCGGATCTGATATCTCATGGTCAGTCGACCAATAGATCGCAACTCCCTCATCTGTTTGTTCCAAACGGGCCTGGGCGGTCTCCTCACTCACACCGGCGGCCGTTCGTGTCACGTCCGCGCATGCACTGAGCAGAAGAAAAAGGAGCGCTAACCCGACGGCTCTCACCATTGCGTTTCTCATGGGCGTTTTGTTCCTCTCGCGAGATGTTCTTCGGTTTCACCAACGACTCTCCAAGCAACAATCGTGCCATGATTTGGGTACGATTTTGTGCCTCTCACACCCTCAAGACGGCGGCAACACCGCCTAGAGCTTTGCGTTTTGCATGTCGTCAGGCACATTGCACGGCTCTCCCGCGCAATGCGTCAGACCCATCCAATACTCCGTGAGCCTTGGGTTCTTGCAGGCCAAGAATTGGTACAGTACCCTCGCGGGTATGCTGAACAAGACAGCCCGCGTGCTGTGTATTGATGATGAACCGCAGATGCTGAATACCTACCGCCGAACGTTACGCGCCCCGAATCTTGAGCTCGTCACCGCGGGAGACGGCGCCACAGGCCTGCAGAAAGCGAAAGCCGCTACTGTCGATGTAGTACTGCTCGATCTCAAAATGCCGGGAGATGACGGCCTCACCGTGCTTCAGGCGTTGAAAGCTCTGGAGCCGCCACCCGACGTAGTGATCGTTACGGGCCACGGCTCCGTGAGCGCGGCGGTGGAGGCGATGAAACACGGCGCTGCTGACTTCATCGAAAAACCATTCTCCTCAGAGCAGCTTCGTCACCGCGTCTCCCAGCTCATTCGCATTCGAGAGCTTCAGAATGAGAACGATACCCTCACAGGACGCCGCAACCCTTCATCGTTGTTTCCCGAGATTATTGGTCAGTCGGCGGCGATTGCGGACATAAAAACAACGATCGCCCAGTTGGCTCAGACCGATGTTCCCGTGATGATTTTAGGAGAATCCGGTACAGGTAAAGAGTTGGTGGCTCGGGCGTTACATGATGGCGGCCCCCGCGGGGACAAGCCCTTTGTGGTCGTTGATTGCGGATCGATTCCGGAATCCATGATCGAGAGTGAACTATTTGGTCACCGAAAGGGCGCGTTCACCGGGGCGCTGTCCAACTCCCCCGGGTTGTTTCGGTCAGCCCATGGGGGCACCCTGTTTCTCGATGAAATCGCCGAACTACCCGTCTCGATGCAAACGCGGCTGCTCCGGTCCGTTCAGAACGGTGAAGTCCGACCGGTAGGCAGCGCTGAACCGGTCCAGGTCAACGTTCGAATCGTGGCCGCCACCAACGCCAATATCCACGCCGCCGTTGCAGAACGACGGTTTCGGGAAGACCTATTCTATCGCCTGACTGCGGTGGTTCTGCATGTTCCCGCCTTGCGCGATCACGCGGAAGATATCCCCGAACTCGTCCACCATTTTCTGCACCGCCTGGAATCCAAGCAAAACCGCACGATTCAGATTGAGCCGGACGTTCTCGAAACGCTGACGCGCCACCACTGGCCGGGCAATGTCCGTGAACTCGAAAACACTCTTGCCGGTGCTGCCTCCCTTAGCCAGGATGGCGTCATCCGAGTCGATACCATTCGCCTTCCCGCTGCCTCTTTCGACGCATCCCCTGTGCAGGAAGTGCGAGAAAGCGCAAACAGCTTGGCCGGCGCGAAGGACGCCGCTGTGGATCGGGCCTTGGCCGAAGCGGATGGGAATAAACGACAGGCCGCTGCGGCCTTGGGCGTAGCGGAATCCACGATCTATCGCAACCTCAAGCGCAGGGGGTTACTCTGAACCCACCGGCAATTGTACTCTCTCGGCCTCGGATCCGCTCTTGAGTGACGCTGTCCGGAGGCCTGTTCCTGATTCGAGTAACAAGAGGTTGCGCAGCCCCACCGCGCACTCCTTCCACGATGAAACGGACGTCGCCTCGCGGGGAATCAAACGTACTCGCGTCAGGGTATCAGCGATGGTGGTCATCGCGTCGATGAGCTCCAAAACCCGGTCGATCACCTCGTGTTTGGTGCGCGTTACGTAGGCGCTCTGTCGTTGGAATCGTTGAGCCCCTGCCTGACTGGTTCGTTGGATTGAGTTCACCATATGGAAGAACTTCCCTTCGCCGGTGGCGCCGGTGAAGAACAATTCATGCAGGGCGGCGCGAACCTGATCCATGATGCTGATGTGTTGGTGGATGGTAGCAGCCACGGCGGTATCCGTGAGCGATCCGTCCACAATAGCGTCAAAAAGGGACCGAATCGCCTGATCAAGTCGGCTGCCCGCCACCAAGACAAGGACATACCGGAGGGTGATCATGTCGAGCTCGCCGGGAAGTCTCGAGACACGATCCGCCAGGAACGCATCCGGCTCATCGTTGAGAAACAACGCTGGACCAGCGCACGCGTGGAGTATCGGCTCAAGCTGGATTCGTGCACTTTGCATTGCATATCGCACGGATTCATCTCGCATTATGACTTCATAGGCGTCTTTCGTCCGCTCGAGTTGGGACGTTGCGATATGAATCGACGCAACCTGGGCTTTGGGATCCATCGTTCCCACGCGAATGAGCTTGAGAAGCTCCATCTGTTTCGCAATCGCGAGAAGGTGCTGAATGTGGGCTCGGCAGCGCGGCTCAGCGTTGGATGCCTGATGTGTCGTCGTGTCAGACTCCCCGTGGATCACATCAAAGAAGCGGTCCATCCGTCGCAAGGTGGCCTCACGTACCGAATCGGAAAGGTATCGTAAAACTCGATACAAATCGGCGAGGGCGGGCGTCATAACCCGAAGGGGAATCGACCGGCGCCCGGCGCCGTCTTTCGGGACACCTGAGTCCACAGTGGAAATCGGAAACTCGAGCAACAGTCCCACGGCAACGTACGTCTTCCAATCTGCCTCGAGGCGGCTTTCAATGGACGTCACCTGAGCCTCCCACATTTCATGAAAGGTGTCGGTCACCTGTCGACGAATATGTGCGAGCACTTCACCTTGCGGTTCGAGAAAGTTGACCTTGCTTCTGAGCGCCATTTGGAACTCACGGTCTACCGCCGGCAGTACGTCACGCAGCAGAAAGCGAACATACGCCAATCGTGACCCGCGAAAGATCGGCTCCAGCGCAGCACGCATGTCATTGATCGTTTCTCGGGCCTCATCAAGCAATTTGAAGAATCCCTCGTCCAGGTATCGATCTTCCACACGATATAAACTGGAGGGTGAACCACCAACTTCGCGAGCCAATTTCTGTGTCAAGCGCGCTCGGTAGACGTCATCTTCCCGGGTTCCTCGAACAACAGCAATAACTCGGTAATACCATCGCCAGGTCACGGGAAGGGCTTGGAGTTCGGCGCGATACTCACTGGCACCAGAAATGATGGTGGGTTCGTGGGGCGTCGTATAGAACGTATTACGTCTCATGGGAAACGTGTAATGCAAATTCCATGCCGCCCGAGGGCATCTCAAGGGAGATTGGCAGAATCGGGAACTTCCGATAGTTCTTCCAGAGTAAAGGGAGTACTGGGAAGGACGATCTCGAACCGCGTCCCCTGGCCCACGGTGGATTCCACGTGAATAGAACCTCCCGTTTGGGCCACAATCTCATGAGAAATCGACAGACCCAGGCCGGTCCCAGCGCCGGTGGGTTTTGTCGTGTAGAACGGGTCGAAAATACGGTGTACGCGATCGGCTGGGATGCCCTCTCCGTAGTCAGTAATTGCGATAACGGCGGAGCCATCATGCTCGTAGAGATCGAGGTGGATCTCGCTATTGGCGGGGCTGGCGTCTTTCGCATTCAACAGAATATTTATGATTACCTGCTCAATTTGGCCGGGTAACGCCTTGGTGGCAAAGTGGCCGAGGATGTTCCGCTTCAGGGTGTAGTCATATTTCAACTGATTCCAGACGATCTGAATCGCGTTTTCCACCGCCGCGTTGAGGTCGATTTCCTCAGGGGGCGCGTCGCCTGAAGGTCGGGCAAAGGAGTTGAGCCCTTTCACAATCGTCGTGATGCGCCCCATACCCTCCCGGACCGCCGCAAGCAAGCTGGGCAGGTCGTCCATCACATAGGACGTTTCGTGGGTTTCATCGAATCGGTGGAGACTCTCAAGACACTTCCACACCGCGGCAGCATCAACGGGTTCAGCCGAGACCTCCCGTATGAGAGCTTCGATCAGCCCCTGACGATCTGCAATTACGGTCAGATATTCGTTGAGTACCTCAAGGTTGCCAACGATAAAGGCCGAGGGATTATTGATCTCGTGAGCAACACCGGCCGCGAGCTGTCCTAAAGAGGCCAGTTTCTCCTGGCGAACAATCAACTCCTGCGCCTCTCGCAGTTGAGTTGTTTGCGCGTCCACCTGACGACGTAACTCGCGGCGCTGTTGCGCCGCATCGTCTACGAGCCCGGCGAATGATGCGATCATCGTATGAATCTCAATCGCCCGCGTGTGCCGGGCGATATCGTGGAGAACATCCGTCTGACCGTCACGCACCGCAAACGTCAGGCGTTGAAGTGGTCCAAAGAAGAGGTGCCTCAACAGTACCAGGGGTATCACCACTACTATCACCAAGCTGACGATATAGATCAGCAGAAACACCCTCGTAAGCTCACGAACCAACCGGGATACCTGATCAGCACCTCCCGCGATTTCTGTAACAAGTGAGCCCTCAAACTGTGCCACCACCGCAACCGTAACGGCTACGAGGACTCCCGCCACCGCGATGAGCATTACGGCGATACGCATGGATAGGGAGTAGAGCGCTCTCTGATCCGAGGAACGGTCGGCTGTGCGAATCAACGAGTGTTGACTACCCATGCAACCATCTCCACCGCCTCTCCGTCCAATCGACCGACCGCCACTTCATGTTCCAACACCCGTAGAGCCTCGCCCGGCGATAGCGGGCTACGATACCGGCGGTCTGGATCGGTAAGGGCGTCATACACATCCGCGGCAGAGAGAACCCGCAGCTCATCACTGAACTCGTACGGATGAGAAAGACCATCGGGATAACCCGATCCATCCAGCCGCTCGTGGTGGTAGCGGCACAGATACGGCACCTGTTGGAGCTCCTGGCCCCAGGGTATTCCTGCGGCTACTTGCTGAGAATATACCGGATGGCGCTCGATCTCCGCCCGCTCCTTGTCGGTGAGAGAGCCCCTGGTTGTTCCAAACATCGCCTCTTCCATGTCTCCGTCAATGAGTTTCAAGTCCAATTCACTCCGCAAGGTGAATGTCTTCTCCTCGAGCTCGGTCACCGAGGCTCCGATCAGTGCCCAGTGATCCGGCTTTCCCGCGGCGGCTTTCAAACCCGTGCGTATCCTCGCGACCATGCCGGCTGTGTCCGTATCATCAGGCGTGCGGACCGAAGTATACCGTTCCAGCAAGGTAAGCCGTTCTTCCAGGACATCGATCTGTTCATCATACAGGGGACTCTGCTTCGCGAGTACCCGCTGATCAATGAACAGCTTACCCATATCATGGAGTAACGCGGCATAGCTCAACGCCGCCCGTCCGGAGGGCGCCTCACCGCGGGTTTGCATAAGCCGCGTGTACGCTCTGGTGGCCAACGCGGACACGCGTCGAGAGTGGTGGACCGTAGCCGGACTGACCGACATCCCCAAGCGAATCAAGGACGCCACGAAGCGCTGCACCGACGACGTATTCTTCTCTGGATCTCCGCTGCGCACGGGAGTGATCAGGGCGTCTAATTCGTCCCGGAGCTCGTTCATCGGCATCGGTTTGTAAAATATCCGTTCCACGCCGGCGTTGTTCACTGCCCACGCTACGTCTTGTGCATTTGCAACCCCCGTAAGCAGCACCCGAGGAATCCCCGGATAACGTCGGCTGATCGTTTCCAACAGCGTTCCACCGTCCATGTCGGGCATCCGCCAGTCACACACCACCAGGTCGTAGGTGTGGCTGCGCAACATTTCCAGTGAGCCTTCCGGGCTATTGGTAACATCTACTACCAGCTTGGGATCGCCCCGAAAATAACGAAGAATGGCATCGAGCAGTTGTGTTTCATCATCGATGAAGAGAATTCGACTTCGTGTGTCCATGTATCTACCAGCAAGCAAACTTCATGCCAAGAAAAACGGGCGTGAAGATCGCTCAGCCGATGGTTCGGCGCGGTTTTTTGGTGATGAGATGGGCAAAACGCATTGCATCGTGCAATGCGCGCTGCGGCAGACGCGTCCGGAATTCCACCAGAACACAGGTCTCGGCGGCCCTAACGTGAATATTGCTGGTGGCACGCATATTGCTTGTATGTTTTCATGATTTCCACCGAAGAGGTTTCACCAGTCGGGGTTCAGCCCGGAGCGTCTACACCTACATCCCACCGATATGTGCTGTTTGTTGATGACGAAACTGCCGTCGTCAGTTCCCTGCGACGAATAACCCGCCGATGGGCGGCGGATTCCGGCGTTACGGTGCTGTCTGCCAATTCCGGTGAAGAGGCGATAGAGGTATTACAGACCCACGGAGATGCGGTCTGGGTTATGATCTCGGACCTCAGAATGCCGGGTATGAACGGTGCGGATCTGGTTCACAAGACGCAAGAACAGTTTCCTCAGATCGTGTGTATCGTGCTCACCGGGTACTCCGACATAAGCGACGTACGACGATTGGTGCGGGCGGGGATTTACGCGTATGTGGTAAAGCCCTGGGACAACGAGGATCTTTTGGCGGAGATCACCCGTGCCTACGAGCACGCGAGGATTCAGCGCGAGAACACGGGATACGTTCATATGCTCGAGAACGAGCTTCAGTGGGCGGGCGACCTTCAGCAGAAACTTCTGGATGTTGAGCTACCCGCAATTCCCGGGGCGGAAATTCGCGTGTTGTACAAGCCGATACCCTGGTTGAGCTGCGGCGGTGATTATTATGACATCATTCCCTTTGGACCGGAGGCGTGTATCGTACTCATTGGCGATGTTGCGGGGCACGGCATGCAAGCGGCCTTTGTCACCACCATGTTAAAAACGATGATCTTTCGGGGATACATACGTGAGCGCGTTGGCGGGCATTTCTCGCCCGCCGATTTTCTGCGATGGCTCAATGAGCGCATACTGGAAGAATTTGCCTCGGTTCCACACATGATCCTCACTTTCTCGGCAACGCTGATCGCACCGCTCCAGAAGACGATGGTAACGGCAAACGGTGGTCATGAGGCTGTTCTGATTCGCCGCGGCCACAACGTTCACGTGGTCTCAGAGCATGACAGCGTGTTAGGTGTGTCCGATCAGGCAACCTATCGGGATCACACCGTTGATTTGTATACCGGCGATGAGCTTCTGTTCTTTACAGACGGGCTAAAAGAGGACACATCCTCACGGGAACGCCTTTCGGACGGGCAAGTGGCGGAAGTGTTGCAACGACATTCCTTCCGAGAGAATGACGATCACGCCATGGTTGCAGAGCTTCAGGGATACCTGCACCGAGAGCCGTATCCGACTGATGATGTGACGATGGTACGCGTCCAGATCATGTGAGGACAGCAGGCGGTGGAAACGCAGCAGGTGGCGAAATGATCGAATCACTGAAGATACCGTATATCGCTCGCCTTCTCAGCGCGATCCGTTCCATTCACAAGCTGTTTTTGGACGCAGATGACCCCGCAGAACTGACGCAGCAAATCTGTGAAACAATTCAGTCCACATGCGCCGTTCCCCTGGTGGCGATCGTGCTTCCCCCTCAGAGCTCCGGTGCCCCGACGGTTGGTGCTGCGGCGGGAGCGATCGATGGGGGCTCCGCACTGCTCGAAGCGATCCGCAACGGGAAAGACCCGTGCCACTGTATCACCGATCCGGAGTACATCCCGCGCACGGAAGACATGATGACATGTTCCGGCGACGACATAGGTCCCGGACTACCCCGCCACAAATATACCTGTCTGCGCTTGCGCTATGGCGAGACCACATACGGCACTCTGTTGATCGCTATCACCGACGGAGAGGCGGAAACGTCGGACGTTCAACAAGCGATGAAGGAAATTGCGGCGGACATCGCCTTTGCGCTTGCCACGCTACAGCAGGCTGCCCACAATCGCCATCTGCGCGCGGAGGCGGTCCAAATGCGGCGATACGTGGAGACGTTCTTTGAGCAGGCGCCCCTGGCGATCGTGTACGCGTCCCCAGAGGGCGTGGTGCGCCGGTGCAATCGCTCCTTTGTAAAGTTCTTATCTTACACCCAAGAAGAGGAAATGGCCGGTGTAGACCTGCGCAGCGTGATGCACCGGGTGCCCCGGAAGGTAGAGACCTTTTTTCGGCAATCGAGCCACCAGCACGGCACGGCGGAACGTATACTGACGACGTTTCAGACGTGTCAAGATACGCTGGTTGTGGGAGACACCACATTCCTGTCCATTCCCGAGACGTCCGATGAGTCGGCATCCGTCCTGGTTGTTATCAACGACATTACCCGCCGAGTGGCGGTGGAACGAAAACTCAAACGAACGTACATCCGGCTGCAGCGCTCTGAGATGCGATACCGATCTCTCTTTGAAGACTCCGCCGATGCGGTGTTTGTCACCTCCCATGACGGCACGCTCGTAGACATAAACCACGCCGGGGCGCGAATGCTGGGGTACGGCGATCCTAACGAAGTCATTGGAATGAACGTATCCCGATTCTACCAGAATCCCGCCGACCGATCGATATTCCTCGAGGAGATGGAGAAGCATGGATATGTGAAAAACCTGGAAGTCACCATGCGCACCAAAGATGGGTCCATTGTCTATGGATCTGAGAGCACCTCTATCGTCAAAGATAGTGATCCCGGCAACCTCCACTATCAGGGTGTCATTCATGACATCACCCAGCGGATCCACGCCGAACAAGAACTGATGCGCCGGTCCCTGGAACTGAGCCAGGCAAACGTCAATCTCAAACAGATGCAGCGGGAGCTCGTGCAGAAAGAGAAACTGGCATCCATCGGGGAGATCTCCGCCGGAATCGCCCACGAAATCAACAATCCCCTGGGATTCGTCAGGAGCAATATCTCTTCCCTCCAGAAATACACGGAGGAGTTTCGGCACTTTCTTTCCGTCTATTCCGAGTACCGCGACAGCCCTGAATTGGTTCCGGCCCTCGCCGATGCCTGGGACCGGTCACAACTTGGTGAAATCCTTGCCGACGTCCCGGACCTCTTCTCGGAAACGGAAGACGGAGTGCGCCGTATTGTGGCAATCGTGAGCAACCTCACCGATTTTTCTCGGGCGGGATCGGATGAAATGGCATCGGATTACGATATCAACAGCGGGATCAACAGTACGTTGATAATCGCGCGCAATGAGTACAAGTACGTTGCCGAGATTGAGCTCAATCAAAACTCGGTACCCACAATTCGCTGTAACGCGAACCAGATAAACCAAGTTCTCCTGACCTTGGTCATCAACGCCGGACAGGCGATCGCCTCCAGCAATCGAGAAGACGGAATGATCTCGATAAGCACGTGGAATGACGACGATTACGTGTACTGCAGAATAGAGGATAACGGTCCGGGAGTTCCGGACGACGTGAAAGAACGAGTCTTTGACACGTTTTTTACGACGAAACCGGCGGGGAAGGGTACCGGACTGGGGCTGAGCATCGCCTACGACATCGTGGTAAATCGCCACAACGGACGGCTCAGCGTGGCAGACGCGCCGTCTGGAGGCGCGTCGTTTACTCTGCAGCTCCCAAGGACCGGAGAATGAATCAGAGCGAGACCATGAAGAGAATCGAGGTGGATGAGCATCTTACCCTCACCTATGCTTCCTACCCCAACTCCGGCCTGATCGTGGTATTCCTCCAGGGAAGAATCGATACGGACAACAGTCAGTCTACCATCGACCACCTCACCGAGCTGTTACGCGTCAACGATACGATGAATAGATTGATCCTCGACCTCTCCGGTGTGGTTTACGCATCTTCCACGGGAATCGGGGTGCTTACCACGATGCTCACCCGAAGTCGGGAAGCGAACACTCAGTTCAAGCTGGCCAACGTCGGCGGCCACATCAAGTCGGTTCTTGATTTGCTCGGCTTCAGCCCGTTCTTCGAGTTTATCCCTGACCAATCGGAACACGAGGAACCACCAAAGCGTCTGTGGTGAACAAAAGGTTTGTGAATTATGGCGCGGTGGTGTAATGTGTATCACAGATTCAAAAAATAAGAGGCCATCTACATGTTGAAACCGTTTCGCGCCGGCAGCGTCGCAACAAAGCTTACGTTCTCCGCACTGGCATTCCTGATTCCCATCGTGGTGATGGCGGGATTTATCGTACGAGGCTACTCCGCGGACATCACCTTTTCGCAACTTGAAGTATATGGAAACCGAATGATCCAGCCACTGATACGGATTGCGGCGGCTCTCCCCGTGGCCGGCGGCAGGAACAACGACGCCGCCGACGGTGCTCGTGAAGAGATTTCGCTGGCGTTTGAAGAGCTGCTCATCACGGACGAAGCGGTTGGTGAGGACTTACAGTTTACCGAAGATCGGCTGGCGATTCGGGGCCGGAGCGGTCTGGATGCGGAAACGGTTGCCGCCCGTTGGCCGCAGGTAGCGCGGGAATTGGAGCCGGACACCGGGGAAATCGCTCTGTTTGACGATATCCTCGAGATGATCGTCCACGCCGGGGACACTTCCAATCTGATTCTTGATCCTGACCTTGATTCCTACTATCTGATGGACGTGACGCTCTTGGCAGTGCCCACGGTGCTCCAAAACGTCTATGAGATGAGCGCCCAGGATACGCTGTCGGCTACGGAAGCGGCGATCCGCCACTCCCAGCTCCGCGGCACGATCGATCGTATTCGCGCCAGCATAGACACTGCCATCAATGAGGATCCCAACTTTTACGGAGAACTCCCGGGAATGGCGACGGCTCTACGGACGGCTCTGGACGAATACACCGCGACGGTGAACCCGCTTCTGGATGCCCTGGAGGCCCTGAGCGAGGGAGAATCCGTTGCGCAGCGGGAGCTCCAGGATGGGGTGATCCCCGTTCTTTCGGCAACGCCGGCCTTCTGGAACGCGGTGGTGGACCCGCAAAACGAGCTGTTGGAGATTCGCATTGCCACATACCAGCGAGACCTGGTGGTAACGATTCTGCTATCGGCGTTAGCCGTACTTCTCGCCGGCACCGTGGTGGCAGTCATCGGACGAGCAATTACCCGCCAGGCGCGAGCCACGGAGCACGGCCTGAGCCTCGCCGCCGGTAAAGATCTTACCGGCACGATCGAGATCGCCGGTAGCGATGAGCTCGGTCGTGCCGCCCAGGCCGCCCAACGCCTGGTGGATGGATTGCGGACGTTCGTGGGAAGCTTGCAACGTCAATCAAGAGACACGAGCACCTATGCCCAGCAACTCTCCGGCAGCAGCAACACCTTAATGGACACCACCGACTCGGTGGCCGG
>CAZNRF010000033.1:0-9009 GCA_964575075.1 uncultured Spirochaeta sp.
GAACTCGTTGAGGGCAGCCACAAACTCATCCCCGCCAAGTCCCTCCGGGCAGCGCGAGGCAACGACCACGTCACCCCCGGATTTCACCACCGGTGCGACCCCGGCGATTCCTTTAGAGGTCTGGTATAGGTTTACATCTAAAGGGGCACCGGAGTTGGTCGTTACCACGAAATCCAACGGAGCATCGAGTTCGGTGGTGCTGTAAGGGTCGAGGGCGGCCGCCCCGGTGGTGTGGGCGGTTACCGGATCGCCGCTGTAGACGCCGGTCACCGCTTTCTCGGTATTCAGGGTGACATTCACGATGAAGTCCGCTCCCACGCGCTCCATAATCTGTAAGCCCGCTTCATGAAAGGGATTGCCGTCGAGCTTGCCGTAGGTTGCATTGGGATCGGCCACCATCTCCGGGCCGTGCATGAACTTGAGCGTTTTTACGCTGGAGATTCCCGGCAGGATCGATTTTCGTCCACCGGAGTAGCCGGCCCACATATGCGGTTCAATGAAGCCGGTGAGAATCTTCAGGTCGGACTCGACGTAGGTTCGGTTTACGTAGACCGGCGTACCGCCGGATATTTCTCCGGCGTGAACCATATCTTCTTCCCGCCGGGAGTAGTGATTCACTACCCGATACCGGCGCGCCGTGTCCGCCCCGATGAGGGCGTCCAGCTCCTCCCCTTCGTTGGGGCGATGAATGCCGGTAGCGATCAGAATCGTGATGGAACCCGCAGGTATTCCCGCCGCCTCCAGGGTAGCGAGGATCGGCGGCAGCAGGAGGGTGTTGGGGACGGGGCGAGTGTTGTCGCTGACGACAATAACGGCATTGCTCCGTCCCCGGGCCACCTCGGCAAGGGGGGCGGCGCCTATCGGGGCGGAAAGACTGTCCCGAACCGCCGCGTCCGGGTCTGATAGGGCCGGCTGGTGCCGAGGCTCGAGCACCCCGGCCCAGCCGGGGGTTTCTGGAAAATCGATATCGAGGCCGTGAAGGCCATATTTCAACGTAACGGTAGCCATATAGTCCCCTTGCACATCACGCCAGGGCGTTAGGTCAGATCAAAGAGCTTGCCGGGATTCATGATGTTCTTTGGGTCCCAGGCGCGCTTAATTCCCTCCATGAGTTTCAGCTCAATGGGGTTGGCAACCTCTTTGAGGTAATTCTTGCGCTTGATGCCGATGCCGTGTTCGCCGCTGATCTTTCCGCCGAGGCGCGTGGTGAGTGCATAGAGCTCGCGCAAACACTCCCCTTCGTTCTTGTGCCACGTTTTCATGTCCATGTCCGGGTCCTTCACAAGGGTAGCGTGGAGGTTGCCGTCACCGGCGTGACCGTAACAGGGAATCTTCATTCCGTACTTCTCGCTCAGGCGGTCCAACTCGGGGATTACATCCGGGATGGAGGCGATGGGGACCACGATATCTTCGAGACTCTGAATGGGGCTGTACACCTTAAACGCTTCAGCGATATTTCGCCGGACGCTCCAGATCCGTTCCTTGGTGGTGGTGTCCTCGGCTACGTAGACTTCCATGGCGCCGTGCTGTTCGCACAGTTCTCCGATCGCGATCAGATCAGCTTCCACTTGGTCCGGATTGGTCCCGTCTACCTCGAGGAGCAGCATCGCCCCCGCTTCCTGATACGGAAGGCTCTCGTTGAGGTAGGCGCAGCTGGTTTGCACTGAGAGCTGATCCATAAACTCGATACTGGTGGGCACGATGCCCTTCGCCATGATCGTGGGAACCACGTCGATCGCCTCGCGGGCGGTCTTGAACAGTACCAACAGATTAGAGCTTGCCGACGGAAGGCCGATGAGCTTCACAATCGCTTTTGTCACGATGCCCAAGGTCCCCTCGGAACCGACCACCAGCTGTTTCAGGTCGTAGCCGGAAACATCTTTCGAGATCTTGCCGCCCAGCCAGAGCACCTCGCCGGTGGGGGTTACCAGCTCCACACCCTGAATGTATCGTCCGGTGACGCCGTATTTCACCGCCTTACCCCCGCCGGCGTTTTCAGCGATATTTCCACCGATATAACACGACTGTAGACTCATGGGGTATCCGGCGAAGAACAGCTTCTTCTCCTGTACCATCTGGGCCAGATCGTTGGTCACCATTCCCGCTTCCACCACGATCACCATGTTGTCGATGTCCAGTTCGATCATCTTGTTCATGCGTTCCACCGTGAGGAGGATCCCGCCGTGGTCGGGAATGGCGCCGCCGGAGAGGCCTGATCCGGCGCCACGAGGGGTGATCGGAATCACTTCCCGGTTTGCCAGTTTTACCACTTCTGCTACCTGCTCGGTGGTGGTGGGAAGCACCACAACTTCCGGCATGTGGCCATACTCCTCGGCGTTCGTCTCATCGTGGGAGTATGCTTCCATTCGCTCCTCGTCGATGATGACGTTGCGATCACCGCAGATTCCTCGCAGCTCGCCGACAATCTCGGGAGTTACGGCGTTGTATTTCTGTTTTGCTGGTGCTTTGGCTGCCATCTTATTGCGCCTCCGTTTTCTTTTCGTCGAGCCGTCGCTGGAGTTCCGGTATCACCTCAAAGAGGTCGCCGACAATCCCGAAGTCAGCGACTTTAAGAATGGGAGCGTCGGGGTCATTGTTGATCGCTACGATCGTTTCACTGGTCTTGATGCCGGCAAGGTGTTGAATCGACCCGGATACTCCGGCTCCGATATACAGGCGCGGCGAGATCGTCTTGCCGCTGAGGCCGATTTGGTGCGGATAGGCGATCCACCCGCGGTCTACCGCATCCCGGCTGGCTCCCACCTCGCCGTCAAAGTGATCGGCCATCTTCTTGAGCATTGCGAAGTTGTCCGCCTTCTTCATGCCCTTGCCTCCGGCAATCACGACGTCCGCTTCCTCGATGTTGGCAAACTCTTCCTCATCTCTGCGGTAGCCGAGGACGCGCACCCGATTATCGAAGTACCGCTCCTCTACTGGAACTTCCACGATTTTGCCGGCACGGGAGGTGTCTATCGGAAGGGGCCGGCTGGATTTTGGCCGGACGGTGGACATCTGCGGGCGATGGTCCGGCGTCTTGATGGTGGCCATAATGTTGCCGCCGATCGCCGGTCGCGTCTGAAGGAGATTGCCGGTTCCCTCCTCAATCGCCAGCTCGGTGCAGTCCGCGGTGAGCCCGGTATCAACCTTGATCGCCACGTAGGGCATCAGGGTTCGTCCGCTGGAGGTTGCCGCGGCGAGGATGATTTGGGGCTGGTAGGTTTCAACCAGGTCGGAGAGAATGTTGCTGTAGGTCTCACACACGAAGTCCGCCAACCGAGAATCCTGGATCGAATACACCTCGTCGGCACCTCGTTGAATGAGCTCTTGCAGCGATTCTTCTGAGACGCCGTCTCCGATTACCACCGAAGCGAGCTTGGTGTCCAACTGGTCGGCCAGGGCGCGCCCCCGGCTCAGAAGCTCGAATGAGACTCCGCGGAGTTTGCCCTCGTACTGTTCGGCTATCGTCCATACAAAACTCATCATGCGGCTCCTTACACCAGTTCCTTTTGCTCAAGAAACGTCATGAGTTGGTCAACGGCGCGTACTACGCCGTCTTCGCCGGAGGCGGAAACAACCGTCCCTCCCCGGGTAACCTTGGGGGTAGCGATTTTCACTACCTTGGTGGGTGATCCCTTGAGACCCAGCGATGCCGGGTCAAGCTCCATGTTTTCCGCGTTGTACAGCGGGATCTCCTGCGTCTTGGATCGCTTTTTCCCCGAGAGGGTAGGGAGTCGCGGAGCCGCGATTTCCTTTACCACCGTGATGACGCAGGGAAACGGTACTTCCAAGAGTTGGTAGCCTTCTTCCACCAATCGCTCCACCTTCATTCCGTTTTTGGTAACGCCGGTGATATGGGCGATGTAGGTGGCCAGGGGCAAATCCAGCCACGCGGCGATTCCGGGCCCCACCTGGGCGGTATCCCCGTCGGTAGCGCGCTCTCCGGCGATTACCAGATCAACGGCACCGACCTTTTGTATCGCCTGCGCCAGGGTGTACGAGGTGGCCCACGTGTCCGACCCACCGAACTTTCGATCCGAGACGAGAATGCCTTCGTCACAGCCCATGGCGATCGCCTGGCGTACCGCCAGTTCCGCCGGGGGCGGGCCCATCGTCATGGCGGTTACGGTACCTCCGTGCTCTTCTTTGAGTCGGAGGGCAGCCTCCAGGGCGTACAGGTCTAGCGGATTGATCACCGACTCGACGCCGTCGCGGATCATTGTCCCCTTTTCGGGGTCCATCTTTACGTTGCTGGTCTCAGGGACCTGCTTGATCGGAACAACTATGTTCATCAGTCTGTTTCTCCTATTCGTGAACTGAATGCTTAGAATACTCCCGGAACGAACACGTAGATCGCGAGCATTCCGATGACCCCGACGACAATCGAATAGATCACCGCGGGAATGATATTGACGCGGATGATCCGGCCTTCACTGCCGAGCATACCTACGGTGGTGCTTGCTGCAACAACGTTGTGGACACAGATCATGTTTCCAGCGGCGCCACCAACTACCTGGAGTCCCACAATAATGGTACGGCTGATCTCGGCGCTGGAGGCCACCTCATATTGGAATGGGGCGAAAAGGATGTTCGAAACGGTGTTACTGCCGGTCATGAACGCTCCGAGAACGCCGATGAAGGGGGCAACCAGGGCCCAGACCGAACTGAATCCGGCTGCTGCGGCTACGGACAACGCTTCCAGCATACTCACCGTGCCGTTGCCGTTGTTACCGGAGAAGCGCATGACGTTCACCATGGCAATGGCAAATACCAGCGCAATCGCCGCGGGTGCCATCTGTTTAATACTCTTGGACCACGTTTCGCGAACCGATTCGCGGGGCATCTTGTGCAGAAAGATGCTGATAATTGCCACGAGAATAAACGGAATCGTTCCGGGAAGGTACAGCGCCTGCAGGCTGTAACCGAGGGTTGTGCCGGCGATGTTGCTCCACGTGAGCGTGACGGCATCGGCGGTAACGAGCGCTTTGATTCCGAACGCGGGGATTCGCGTGAGCACCAACAGGAGGGCTACCAGGATATATGGCATCCAGGCCCGAATCGGTGAAATGTCACTGCGACCGAGAATCTGCGCGGGGGGTTCCACCACACCGACCCAACCGTCTTCCCACTGTTCTTCCCCGGGAAACTGCCAGACGTTTTTTGGTACGAGAAAGCCGCGTCGCGCCGCAAATACCGTAATCGCCACGCCGATCAGCGCTCCCAGAAGTGCCGGGAGTTCCGGTCCCACAAAGACCGCGATCAGGACGTAGGGGACGGTAAAGGATAGCCCGGCAAAGATCGCGAAGGGTGCAATTTCGAAAGCGGGTTTGAAGCTCTTCTCCCGACCGAAGATACGGGTAAGCACCATGACGATAATCAGGGGAATCAACGTACCCATGATCGCGTGGGGTAGCGCCGACCAGACACCTACTTGCTGAATGAATCCTTCAAAGGTCCAGCCGTAATCAACCACCGATTCGCGGATTCCCGGCGTGTTCAGCACCTGTTGGACGCCGCCGATAATCGGCGTCCCGACTGCGCCAAAGCTCACTGCCGTACTGTCTCCAATGAGCGCCAAAATCACGGCGGCCAGCGGCGGAAATCCCAGGCTCACCAGGAGCGGCCCCGCCAGCGCGGCCGGTGTGCCGAACCCGGCAGCACCCTCGAGAAACGAGACAAACAGAAACGCCACGATAATCGCTTGTACCCGGCGGTCGCTGCTGATGCCGAAAAACGTCTTGTTGATCGTGGTAATGGCCCCGCTGTTTTTGAGGGTGTTCATGAGCAGGATCGCCCCGAAGACGATAATGAGGATATTCAACGCGCTCAATGCTCCCGATATCGTCTGCCCCACCAACCAATTGGCAGGCACCTCCCACACGAGCGCCGCCGGAACCAAGGCGACCAGCCATGCCAGGGGCATAACGAGTTTGGCAGGCTTGTCAAAGACGACCATGAGAACGATCACTAAGAGAATTGGTAGCGATGCTAATAGGGCTAACATAGAACCTCCTGATTACATTGACACACGTTGGGCGCAGAGGGGATGTGAGTCCTTTGCGGATACAAGTGCTTGTCTTTCGACTTGAGAATCAGCGTAGACCCGATAATGACTGCGGTCAATAAAAAATTTCAAAAAAAGTGACTGTAGTCATTGACCGTGTTCATTTTATCGATATATAATTATCGGTTATCCAGGTATCTATCTTTGAAATAGGGAGTTATGGGGATGCGGTTTCCTATGCGGGTGGTATTTCCGCTGATGGTTGGGAAAAAACTTGTGCCGTTTATGAACCCATGCAAGAATACACGATACCCCTTCGCCAAGGAGCTCTGTTCTGAATCGCAAAGATGCCATCCTGTTTCGGCTGACGTTTTCCATACTGGTGCTCATCATCGCGGCAGGATTTGCGGTGCAAGGCGGTGCGGCAACACTTCAGGGTGTGGTGCACCTGCAGCTTCATCCGGCACGCCTTATCACCGATTTCTCGGTGGTGGCCGGGCCCGGAGCGGCCATGGTCAACGCGGCGCTGGTTGCCCTGATCGGGCTGTTTCTGCTCAGGCTGAATAAGATCCAGATGTCCGGTCCGGCGTTATCCGTAGTCTATACGATGCTGGGGTTCGGATTATTCGGAAAGACGCCCCTCAACATTCTGCCTATTATTCTCGGCGTGTTCATCTCCGCCCGGCTGGAGGGAAAACGGTTCAATCAGTATATCTTGATTGCGCTGTTTGGCACCGCCCTGGCACCGGTCGTCTCCGCCCTCGCGGTGGAGCTGTCCCTGCCGGGGGCGGTATCGTGGCCGTTGGCCATAGCCGGAGGAGCCGTGGTGGGCATTTTTCTTCCACCGGCGGCCATGGCGATGCTGCGCATGCATCAGGGATACAGCCTGTATAACGTGGGCCTTACCAGTGGCTTCATTGGGCTATTCGTCGCTTCGATACTCGTAGCCGGTGGAGCCGGACTCGAGAGTATCCTCATCTGGAACAGTGATCCCTCTCTCCCGTTGCGTCTGCTCATCCCGGTGATATCGGTGGTGCTCATCGCGGCGGGCGTGGGCTGGGCCGGACGCGCCGCGTGGACCGGCTTTGCGGAGATTTCCAAGCTCTCGGGGCGGCTGCCCTCGGACTTCATGGATATGGTATCGCCGGGAGGAGCCCTGGTGAACATGGGAGTCTTGGGCGTAGCGGGGTGGACCTACGTGCTTCTGGTGGGGGCGCCGCTGAACGGGCCGGTTCTGGGAGGAATTCTCACCGTCGTAGGGTTCGGAGCGTTCGGAAAGCATCCGCGCAATTGTACGCCGGTGGTAGCGGGTATTCTTGCGGCCACGCTGCTGTTCGGCGCCGACCCAGCCGCTCCCGGTCCGATTCTGGCACTCCTCTTTGGTACCACCCTGGCACCGATCGCCGGGAGCTTTGGGGTGGTTGTGGGGTTCGCGGCCGGATTTCTCCACTTCGTGATTGTGATGCGCTCCGGGGGATGGCACTCGGGACTCGCCCTTTATAACAACGGATTTGCCGGTGGTTTGACGGCAACCCTTGTGGCGTCCGTGATGGAGTGGCATCATCAGTCTGAGCGGAGAGCAAAATGAAACAGAGAAATGAACTGCTGCTTCACCTGATCGGCGAGGTGGGACACTTCATACTGGACTCGGATCCGAGTCGCATGGTCATCAACCTTCATCTCGAACCCGAAGGGTTTCATCTGAGCATCCTCGACGATGTGGAGCGGGGTGACGAAGACATAGATGAAATAAACAAATCGCTCCACGCCGATCAGCGGCCGGAACTTGCCGGATACTACGGATCTATGGCGGGAGTGGACATGCTGGGGAATGCGCGATTGAACCTGGTGGGATGGCAGGTGAAGCACGGGGAAATCAAAAAGCGCGAGGGCGGCACCCGGATCGATCTGTGGCTGGGGGACGATCAGTTCGATCCCAGCAAATTCTCGATTCCCCGGTAGGGACCTGCCGGGCTACAGGCCGCGATCGCCTTCACCGGCGGCCAACTGCCAGTCAAAGTAGGCGCTGAGGTAATCGAAGACCGCGCTCACGTAGTTGAGCTGCGCCTGCTCCAGACTCACCCGAGCGTCTTTCAGTTCCAGTTGCGTCGCCAAGCCACTGGCCACCGACGTTTCGCTCACCTGATACGCGCGTTCCGCCGTGGAGAGGGTCTGCTCCGCCGAGTCTATCCGGAGTCGAGCCTCTTCCAGCGTGAGACGCAGCGTCTCGAGCTCAGTGATGATCCGCTCATCCTCCATGATGATCGCCGTGGTAGCCTGGTTCAACTCCAGTCGGGCCTGCTCCATGGAGGCAAACCGACTGCCACCAAGAAACACCGGCACCGTAAGGCTCAGCCCAGCGGTGAGCACGTCCGTTCCAGGGCTCACGTCAAAGCCGTCGTCGCTGCCTTGCCACCCGTAGGAGAGAGACGCCGAAAGAGTGGGATAGAACTTGGCCCGCTCGGCGGCGACGTTCAGTTCCTGTAGTTGGCGACGGCCAAGCAGCGCTCGGTAGTCCGGACGCTCCCCACGCCGGGCAAATGCGCCGTCAAAGCGCGGAAGTTCGGGATAGTCCTCAAAAGACCCCGCCAGTTCAATCGCATCGGCCTGGTCGAGGCCGGCAAACGTTTTGAGATTCTGCAGCGCCACATTCAGGTTGCGTTCGGCCTGGGAGACGTCCGGTTCGGTGATCTTCCAGTTCACCTCAGCCCGTAACGCTTCCAGCGGTGAGGCGACCCCGTTTTCTAGTCGCCGTTGCGTTTCCAGGTAGTTGTCGAAGGCGATCTCCTGGGAGCTCTCCCGCACGCGCAGGACTTCTTCCAGAAGGAGGACCTGGAAGTAGAGACGTTTTGCTTCCGTGAGCAGGCCCTGCCGTTGCGCCTCGTAGGTGGATCCCGTGAAATCGATGAACCGGCGGCTCGCCTCCAGGGCGCGGAAGACGGTCATGTCGAAGATCTTCTGCTGCACGGAGAAACCCAGGGAGAATTCGTTGTCGCGGTTGACGTCGA
>CAZNRF010000033.1:9109-15118 GCA_964575075.1 uncultured Spirochaeta sp.
ACCGGCACCTCCTGCTCGATATCCAGGAAGTTGCGGGTGTAGTCCGCCTGGCCGGCGATGGTGGGATACACCTGGGACCGGACCAGCCGTTCCTGCACTTCCGCGAGGGATCGGTCGGTGCGGGCGTTTTGCAGGCGGAGGCTGTTGGCCTCAACCAGCGACAGGTACTCCTCCAGGGTTACGCCTGCATCTTGTGGCTCCGGGCCGTCTGCCTGCTGTGAGGAGACGGTCTGCGGCACAAGTACCGCCAGGGTTCCGGCGATAAGGGCCGCCACCATTGTCGTGTTATGCACGCGCTGTTTGTTGATCATGCCGCCTCCGTTCGGTCCGACTTCCGTGATTCAATAAGGTTTTCCAGTGCGGGAATGACAAACAGCGAGAGGAACGTCGCTGCGAAGAGCCCGCCGATACTGACGATGCCCATCGGTTGGCGCAGTTCCGCCCCGGATGCTCCGAGACCCAGCGCCATGGGCAGCATGCCCAGCATGGTGGCGATATTCGCCATGAGGATCGGTTTGAGCTTGGTGGGGGCTGCTTCCAGCAACGCCGCCCGGACACCCATGCCCCGCCCCCGCAACTGATTGGCGTAATCCAGGATCAGGATAGCGTTGTTCACAACCAACCCTACCAGCATAACGATGGCAAGCATGGAGACGATATTCATCGTCTTGCCGGTGAGCATAAATGCTGCAACCACGCCGATGAGCGAGAGGGGCACCGTGGAAAGGATCAAGATTGGCTGTCCAAAGCGCTCCAGGATCGCCGCCAACAGCATGTAGGTGAGCAGAATCGCCAGAATGAAGACGAACAGAAACTCCTGCACCGTCTCATCGAGGAGCTCCGCATCCCCGCCCCAACTCAACCGGTACGCCTCGGGCATATTGAGGGCTGCCACCGCCTCCTCGATCGGCGCCTGCACTTCGCCGAGCACATATCCGCCGCTCAAATCGGCGGAGATCTCCACCGCTTGCACCTTGTCTTCCCGGAGAATTTGGTTAATCCCCTGTTGCACCTGGACTTCGGCGAAGTGTCCGAGGGGAAAGAGACCCGCCCGGGTGGGGACCATAATCGTCTCCACGTCGTCGGAGTCACGCAGTTCACCGTCCGCCATCGTTACGCGAATATCGTATTCACCACCGGCGTCCCGGAACGTAGTGGTCACCATGCCCTCCACCGCGGTGCGCATCGCCATCGCAAGGTCCTGTACGGTGAGTCCGGCGTCCTCCAGTTTGAGCCGGTCCGGGTGAAGCACCACCTCCGGCCGCCCCGGTTTGGAAGAGATATCCACATTGATCAGTCCGGGCACCTGCTGGAGCAACGGCCGCACCTCCCGAGCGTAGTTTGCCAGTGTGGCGGTATCGGGCCCCTGCAAATAGAACGTGACCGCCGCGCCCCCACCCATGGCGTTCATGCCGGTTCCCACCCGGATTCGGGCCCCGGGAATATCGGCGAGATCCTCGGCGATTCGCGCGGCGATCACGTTGTTGCGATCGCGCTGCTCCTTACCGATGAGCTCCACGTCCACTCCGGCAAGGTTGGTGCCACTCGAGGTGCCCCCGGTGGAGCCCAGGGTTGTCACAACGGTGGTTACCTCATCATGGGCGGCTACTCGTGATTCGATGGTGCGCAACCGCTCGGCGGTAGACTCCAAGGCGGTGCCCTGCGGAAGCTCCACATCGATCCGGACGCGACCGCTGTCCTGCTCCGGCTGAAACTCAAAGGGCACCGTTCCAAAGCCCACCATCGCCGCGGCGAAGAGTGCTACAGTCACCATCAGGAGTACCCCGCTCCGAAGTCGGCTGTGGAGTACGCCCTCGAGAAGCACTCCGTAGCCACGCTCCAGCCGGTGAAATCCCGATTCCAGAACGTCGCCGATGGGATGCTTCTTGCGATCATGGTCGGGAAGCAGGCGGGAGGCCAGCATCGGGGTAAGGGTGAACGAGATAATCATCGAGAAAATCGTGGCGAAGGAGACGGACAACGCGAACTCCTGCAGAAACAGTCCTGCGATGCCCGACATATTGGCCATCGGGAGAAACACGGCGATATTGGTAAGGGTGGAGGCGAGGACCGCCACTACCACCTCGGAGGTGCCGCCACCGGCGGCGGTGGTGCGATCATGGCCCATCTCCTTGTGGCGGAAGATGTTCTCTAACACCACCACGGAGTTCATGACCAGGACTCCCACTGCGGTGGAGATACCCATGAGGGACATCAGATTCAGCGACATGCCGAGGAAGTCCATGACGAAGAAGGTCGGAATAATCGACATCGGCATCGCCAACGCCACGATCAGCGTGGATCTCAAGTCGTGGAGAAAGAGCAGCAGTACCAGCGCGGTGAGGCCGATTCCCAGGCCGATGTTCATGAGCGTGTCGTTGACGGTGTCACGGATCTCTATGGAGTTGTCGCTGGTGACTCGCAGATTTACCCCGGCGGGGAGTTGAGCCAGCACCCCGGGAATGCGGTCTATCACGTCGGAAGCGATGTCGACGGTGTTTCCTTCGGGGCTCTTCACGATTCCTACCAAGACCGTGTTTTCATCCCGTTCGTTGGAGACGGTGTCGAAAAAGGTGGTTCGCTCCCGGACATCGGCGCCGGTGTCCCGAATGGTGGCGATGCTCCCCAGGCGGCGGGATCCGCTGCCGGTGGGAATATCCAGGTCGGCCAATTCTTCCACCGTGGAGAATTGACCCTCCATGCGTACCGAGAAATCCATATCCTCGGCGCGCATGTTGCCCCCGGGCATGTCCAGGTTCGCGGCGGCCAGGATCTGGGAGACCTGGGCCAGGCTGATCGCGTTCTCGTAGACGATGCGATTGTCAAACTCTACCCGGATTTCCCGTTCCCGGGCGCCGGAGATATTCACTCGTCCGACTCCGGCAATGCGGGAAAACTCATCTTTGACGGTGGTTTCCGCCAGGCGGCTCATGCGAACCGGATCGATATCGCCGCTCATAACGATGTTCACGATCGGCATCGCGTTGATATCGATCTTCTCCACCACCGGCGTCTGCGCGTCGTTGGGCAGGTCGTTTATGATCTGGTCGACTTTGTCTTTCACCTCCTGGGTGGCAACATCGGGGTTCTTGTCCAGGTCAAACTCCAGAATGATAATCGACGCGCTGTCCAGGCTAAAGGACTGAATGTTCTTCAGTTGGCTTACGGTGCTCACCTCGTCTTCGATCCGTTGGGTGATTTGGGTTGCGATCTGGTCGGGACTGGCGCCGGGATAGATCGTCTGGACGGTCACGAACGGAACCTGAATATCAGGCATGAGATTGAGCGGCAGATTCATGAAGCCGATGACGCCGAACAGCAGCAGTGCGGCCAGGGCCATCGTCATCAGGACGGGGCGTTTTATAGATAGATCGGACAGAAACATGGCAATCCTCCTGTGTGGTGCCGGTAGGTCGACGCCGGTTGGTCAGCGCTGGACCAGACGGTCGTGCCGATCCGTTACTCGAACCAGCTGCCCATCGGATATGAGGTCCAATCCACTGGAAACCACCTCATCTCCGGCTTCCAGCCCCGATGCCACGGCAACGATCAGCCCCTGCCGGTGGTTGATCGTTACCGGAACCTGGTGAACCGTCTCGTCGCGAACCACGAAGGCAAACTGTTCGCCGCCACTCTCGATGACCTGACTCTGATTCAGAATGAGGGCACTATCACTTCGGTGGGTATCGATTTCTATCGTTGCAGTAACCCCGCTCCGTATCAGTCGGTCCGGATTCCTGAATCGCAGTTTGGCGGCAAACGCTTTGCGACTCTGGTCCATCGCCATATCTACCTGTACCACTTCTCCGGAAATCGCCACATCCTGCCACAGCGCTCTGGCGGGTTGCCCTACCGCCACATCCCGCACCTGACGATCGGTGAGCCATACGGTGGTCTTCAGTTCTCCAAAGTCGGATACGGTGAACAACGGTTCTCCCGGCGTGACGTTGTCCGACTCAAAGACGTTGATTCGCGTGATGAATCCGGAGATCGGAGCTCGGACGGCGGTCATCTTTTGGACCGATTCCCAGTTGGCCCGGGCTACCTCGTAGCGGGTACGGGCGTCGTCGTAGGATTGCTGTGATACGCCATCGTCCTCATATAACCGCTGAATTCGAGTAAAGGCGGTCCGCGCACTTTCATAGTTGACCCGGGTCTGCTCGTAGTTGATCGAGGGATTGTCGGTGGGAAAGCGTACCACCGCCGTATCCGCTTCCACATAGTCACCGACGGCGTAGGCGATCTCGGACACCGCGTCGGAGACCATCGACGACGCCGCGGACTCGGCGGCACCACTCAGACTGGAGGTAAACCTCATGTAGGTGCGAAACGGCACCGGTTCCACCGGGCGCACCTCCACGGGAACCCCCTCTTCGCGGTGGATCGCGTCGATACTGCGCGGGGCGTCTGCGGATTCGTCGGCCGCACAACCGCCGAGAACGAACGCAACGCTCACCATGGCCAACAATACATATCGATTCATCGTGTTTCTCCTTTATCCGCGGGGGTAAAGCCGCGTCGTACAAATGCGGCCAGTTGCCGGATCTCTTCCTGCGTTGGGTTGAGTTGTCGGTCCAGGATCATGAGAAAGACTCCGGCAACAAACGCCTCCAGCGCGTGCAACGCCATGGGGGCCGACCAGTCGTGGTGTAGTTCATGGCGCTCGATCGCCTGCTGCAGGAGATGCATCGCGGTTTCGTCACCGCGGCCGATGGGGCGGTTCTCGGCGGTTACCGGCGAGGTGTGGCTCATGGCGGTCCGAATCACCAGTTCCTGCATAGCGCGGAACTCTTCATCCTCCACAAACCGTTCGATAATCCTCGTGATCGCCGTCTCAACCAGATCCGTGGGAGTACCAGTTGTGTCCAGGGTCGCTTCCACCAGGCTGTCGTAGATTCCGTTGAGCCGGGCCACCGTTTCCTGGAAGAACGCGCGCTTGTTCTCGAAGTGCCAGTAAATTGCCCCCCGGCTGACGCCCGCCTCACGGGCAACATCGCTGAGCCTAGCCGCGGCGTAGCCCTTGCCGGCAAAGACTTTGATGCCGGCGCGAAAGATCTCTTCCCGGGTCTGGGCGGCTTCTTCTTTCGTTCGTTTCATCTTACATACATCCGCGTTTGTATGTTTAGCATGGAGGTGATGCCTGGTCAACCGGTGTCCACGAACGTGTTTCGTAATATACGCCCCTTTACAAAGCACCGTCGGCTTCTGCATCATGCGCCATGCAGCCCCACGACATGTTTCGCAATTTATCCCCCCTCGATCACCGGTATTGGATCGCCAATCGCGAGCTCTTTGACCAGCTCAGCGCGCTCCTTAGCGAGGAAGCGGCCGTTACCCAGTGTGTTCGCGTTGAGGCAACGCTCCTTGTTCACCTGATTCGCACCCTCGTGCCGCCGTCCCCGCAGCGCGACGAGTGGGTCGCCGCCGCCGATGTGCTGCCGGCGCACGTTACCGCCGCGGAGGTGTACGAAGAAGAGGAGACGACTCGTCACAACATTCGTGCCATCGTCAATGTGATCCAGCGCCACCTCCCGAGCGACGTTCGCCACCTGGTTCACCTGGGGGCCACCTCGGTGGATATCCTCGATACCGCCGCCGCGCTCCGCTACCGGGATGTGACGCGCCGGGTGGTACTGCCGCTTCTCATGCAGGTTCAGGAGATTCTGATCAATCTGTCCGAAGCGAACGCCGAGCGGGTGTCCATCGGCCGTACCCACGGCCAGCACGCGGTGCCGATCACCATGGGATACGCTTTCGCCGAGTACGTCTCGCGCCTGGGACAATCGATTCTCGAGATTGACCGGCGCAGCGGTGAGCTGAAGGGAAAACTCGCCGGCGCGGTGGGGGCGTACAACGCCACCAGTGTTCTGCACCCGGATCCGGAACAGCTGGAACGAGACGTCCTGGCGGATCTCGGACTGGAGCCGGGGGAGGACGCCACGCAGACCGTGAGTCCCCAGCCGCCGTTACGACTCCTGCTGGAGATGAACACCCCCCTCGGACATCCGG
>CAZNRF010000034.1:0-15114 GCA_964575075.1 uncultured Spirochaeta sp.
TTGTGGTCCCTCACCCGGGAGCCGGCGTGGATGCTGATTATCATCGGGTTGGTTATCAGATTTGGAGATGTGGCCTTCCAAATGTTGGACCGCTTTGGTATTATCGCCGTCATCGAGTTGCGGGTGTACGGGATTCCAGTGTTCTGGGTTCTGTTGCGCGCAATTCCATTATTTTTCATTATCGCCGGTTTGGTGGCGATGATACGACGTTTACGTATTTGAGCAGTCTGTCTGTATTTATGGAGGATTTTTAGATGGGTGCATTGATTGTAGGAATCGTCTTCATCCTGTTTGCGGTCTATTCCATTCTTCCTGCTTCGCTCCCGTTTGCGCTGTTGAACTGGTGGGAGCAGGTAAAGGTGGTTCTGGCCGGTGGGATTCCCCTGTTGGCGGTGTTTATCGGTCTCATCGCGATCATGATCGGGATCGCCGACATTAAGGATAAGATCGAGGCCAAGAAGGAAGAGGAAGAAGAGGCTCGTGCGGCTGCCGAGGCGGAGAAATCCAATACGGCGGAAACATCGTCCGACGCTGACAGCAGCGAGAAGAAAGAGGAGTAGTTCCCCTCGGGCCTCCTGATCCGGCCGGTACCTTGACAATTTCATCACCGTATGCAATCGTTCCGGCTCACTCAGTACGAATTGGCAGAGTTATGACCATGAAAACGATATTTGTTAAACCGAAAGAAGTAGAACGCAAGTGGTACGTGATCGATGCTGCCGGACAGCGGCTCGGTCGTGTAGCTGTGGAAGCGGCAAACATTTTGCGTGGCAAGAATAAGCCCGAGTACACTCCTCACCAGGAAGTGGGCGATTACGTGATAATCGTCAACGCCGATAAGGTGGAAGTGACCGGTCGGAAAGCTACGCAGAAGCAGTACTATCGCCACAGTGGCTATCTCGGATCGATGACGGCAGAGCCCTTCCATAAGATGGTGGTGCGGAAGCCTCAGTATCCGGTGGAGCACGCCGTGCGTGGCATGCTGCCGCACAATCGTCTGGGCCGGAAACTGTTCACCAATATGAAGGTGTACGCTGGTCCTGAGCATCCGCATGCGGCCCAGCAGCCGGAAGCGGTTACCATTCCGCCGGTGAAGGAGGCGTAAGCGTATGGAACAGTATCAGGGTACCGGTCGTCGGAAGACGGCAGTGGCGCGGGTCTATCTCCGCCGCGGCTCCGGAAAGGTGACCATTAACGGACGTCAGGCAGACGAGTTCTGGCACCGTCAGGAGAACAAGATCAAGTACCTTCAGCCACTGACGGTTGCGGAAAAAGAGAACGATTTTGACGTCATCGTAAAGGTGCACGGCGGTGGTGAAACGGGTCAGGCCGAGGCGGTTCGTCACGGAATGGCTCGGGCACTGGTCAATTTTGATGAAACACTGCTGAAGACGATGCGCGTCAACGGCTTCATGACCCGGGATTCCCGTATGGTAGAGCGCAAGAAGTTCGGGCAGCGTGGTGCGCGCCGCAAGTTCCAGTTCTCCAAGCGCTAAACACATTTCGCCGGAATATCCGGTCAAGATCGATTCGATTCGCCCGCACGCGTCTATCGCTGCGGGCGTTTCTGTATTTGCCTGGTACGATCCGTTGCGTGGACCGGGCTCCAACTGGGATCCCTCCGGCCCCGCGGTGGGGTTTGAGCGGCCTCCGCGCAACAAACACCGTCCAAAGCACCAACGCGTACGTCTCTTCCGCTTTGATATTGACCGCACCGTATGGAACACCCGCAGTGATCTGGGCGACGGCGATCTCACGCGCTTCGGCGTGCTCCAGGAGTTGGTGGTTGCAAGTGAGCAGACGTTTGTGGTGGCTATTGCCGCTGAGATTCTTTCCCGCCGCGAACACAGTGCAACTGAACTTCGGCGCAAGTTGCGTGCCAAGGGATTCGGATCCGTGGCGTGTGACGTTGCGGTGGCGCGCCTGGAAGACCGGGGATTCCAGAGCGATGCCCGTTTTGCCGAAATGTGGATTCGCACCCGGATGCGTGGTAAAGGTGTAAGCAGGCGGGCACTGCTTGCAACGCTTGCGGAGAAGGGTGTGGAGCGAGAGGCAGCGACTGCGGCGGTGGCGGCGTACGAGTCGGAGCACCCCGAGTGTTTTGAGTCCGCGCTGGCGGCGCATGTTGCGGCGTTCGGGGTCGATCCGGGGGCGTTGGACCGGCAGCAACAGATGCGGTATATACAACGATTGACCCGCAAAGGCTTTGATCTATCTCGGGTAAAGAAATATTTCGCTTGACATTAGTGGAGTTTTTTGATTACAATTACGTTACACTTACGGAAGGAAATAAGGTATGGCGAAGGCAAAAAAGAAAAAGCGAGTTTTTTCCGCCCATGAGGTTGCAAATTTTTGTGACGTGGTGAACCAGACCGCGATCAACTGGATCCGTCAGGGTCACTTGGATGCATATACTACCCCAGGCGGTCAGTACCGTGTCTATGCGGACGTGCTGGCGAAGTTCATGCAGTCTCAGGGCATGCGACTCCCCGATGAGGTTCGTGAGATTCTCGCGGAGCAAGCCAAGATTGAAGAGGTGTTGGTTGTAGACGATGACCAGGAGCTCAACGATCTGATCAAGCAGTTTCTCGACAAGCGCTATCCTGATTTTAAGGTTAATCAGGCCTACGATGGATACGATGCGGGAAAAGCGATCACCGAGCATAAGCCCGATGTGGTTCTCCTCGATATCAATCTCCCCGGGGTTGACGGGTATAAGCTGTGTCGGCAGATCAAGGCTGACGAGAATCTCTCCCGGCCGATCGTTATTGCGATCAGCGGAATCACCGATGATGATGTTCAGAAGCGGGCGCATGAGGCCGGGGCGGACGCCTTTGTCGGCAAGCCGTTGGATCTTGAGTCTCTGCCGACCCTGATAGAAGAACTGGCCGAGAATCGCTCCACCCGGCGCGAGTAGTTCAGGTTTTCATGTCCGAGGAGTCTCCCATTACAATTCTACTCGTTGAGGATGAAGACGCGATTCGGCTCACGCTACGGGATTATCTGGAGCGAAAGTCGTATCGGGTGCTGGTAGCGTCCGATGGGGTAGGAGCAATCAAACAACTCCTGGATCACGAGGTCGACGTGATCGTGACTGACTACCGGATGGAGATTCTCGGTGGTGACTATTGGTTACGGTTCCTTTCCCGGTTTTGTGGGGATATGACCGTAATCATCACCAGCGGTTTTCTCCGTCCGGACATCCCCATCCCCTTCGATGTCCTCTACAAACCCTTTGACTACATGGAGCTGGCTGACCTTATCGCTCGGAAGACGGGAGCCTGACGTGGCGGATGTGGGATTCACGGCCCGTATACACGGGCGGGTACAGGGCGTCGGCTTTCGATATCACACGCAGACGACGGCGCGGTCCCTCGGTATTGCCGGGTGGGTGCGGAACCTTCGAGACGGATCGGTAGAGGTCCATGCCGAGGGGGATGAGTCGGCGGTGGCTGAGTTTCGCCGGTATCTGCACCAGGGTCCCCCCACCGCTCACGTGGAGCGGGTAGATGTGCATGCTACCGATCCGACCGGAGAGTATCGTTCGTTCGTCGTGCGGTAACGTATCATCCGCTAATTTGACACGGGTATACCCGCTCCCTATAGTAATCTCATGAAGCGAACAATTGCCCTGATGGGCGTGTTTCTGGTAGTGGGGACGTTTGTTGTGGTCGCGCAGGACTGGCAACTGCAGCCGACATATGGCGAGACCGAGTTGACTGCGGGTTTCGAGCCGGATCCCTTTGAACAGAGCGTGGTCGCCGGCGGCTCGATCGATCTTTCGGAGCTGGGCTACTACGGGTACGTCTCGGAAGCGCCCGACTTTGATTTGCGCTATACATCGGGGGAGTATCAGCTCACCATTAAAGTGGAAAACACCGATGCCGATACGTTGCTGCTGGTAAATGCTCCCGATGGTCGCTGGCATTTCAACGACGACAGCAACGGTCTCGATCCGGCTATTACCTTCTCTCCACCGCAGGACGGCCTCTATGATATCTGGATTGGTACGTTAGACGGTGACTATGCGGAGGCGACGCTGGTCATCACCGAGCAGGACTGATCCGGTACATTCGGACTCGGGCCGGGAGCGCCAATCGACGCCCCCGGCTATCATCATTCCTTCGTTTTTCGTTACTTCCGCGTGATCGAGTAGAACGCGCTCTTTCCCGGATACTCCGCACTGCGGTCAAGCATATCCTCGATGCGCATGAGTTGGTTGTACTTGGCCAGCCGATCGCTGCGGGAGAGTGATCCGGTCTTGATCTGTCCCGTCTCCAAGGCAACTACCAAATCCGCGATGAAGCTGTCTTCGGTTTCACCACTGCGGTGACTTACGATCGCGGTGTAGCCGGCCCGCTTGGCCATTTCTACCGCCTCAAACGTCTCGGTCAGTGATCCGATCTGATTTACCTTGATGAGGATACTGTTGGCGATGCCTTTTTCGATGCCCCGGCTGAGGCGTTTGGTGTTGGTGACGAAGAGATCATCTCCTACCAGCTGCACCCGATCGCCAATCTTGTCGGTGAGGATCTTCCAACCGTCCCAGTCGTTTTCATCTAACCCATCCTCAATGGAGATGATCGGGTACTTATCGGCCCAGTCGGCCCAGTACGATGCCATCTCCTCACTGTTGAGCTCCCGGCCGTCACTCTTCTTGAAGATGTAGCGCTTCTTGTCCGCGTCGTAGAACTCGCTGGATGCGGGATCCAATGCGATCATGATGTCCTGTTCGGGTTTGTATCCGGCCTTCTCGATCGCCTTCAGGATCACCTCTACCGCTTCCTCGTTGCTCTTGAGGTTCGGGGCGAATCCACCCTCATCGCCAACGGCGGTGCTATAGCCGCTGTCGTGGAGGATCTTCTTGAGGTTATGAAACACCTCGGTGATCATGCGCACGCCGCCGCGAATTGATTCTGCACCCACCGGCATGACCATGAACTCCTGGAAGTCCACATTGTTGTCTGCGTGGGATCCACCGTTGATAATGTTCGCCATAGGAACGGGAAGCACGTTGGCGTGGTAGGCCCCGAGGTACTTGAACAACGGAAGAGCAAGGTGGTCAGCTGCCGCCCGGGCCACCGCCATGGATACCCCAAGGATCGCGTTTGCTCCCAGCCGGCCCTTGTTTTCCGTTCCGTCCAACTCGATCATGGTGCGATCCACCTCAACCTGATCCAGGGAATCAAGGCCCTCAACCTCTTCTGCCAATTCACCATTGATGTTCTCGATCGCCTTCAGGACGCCTTTGCCCATGAAGCGGCTTTTGTCGCCGTCGCGAAGTTCCACCGCCTCGTGTTCACCGGTAGAGGCGCCGGAGGGAACCGCCGCGCGGCCCATGCTGCCGTCTTCCAGATATACATCAACCTCTACGGTGGGATTGCCGCGAGAGTCGAGTATCTCCCGGGCTTCTACCGTTTCAATAATGCTCATAATAATTTCACTCCTCTGGGTATGGATTACGTACAGACTATGGTAAGCCCCGGCACCTCTGTCAAGGAGCGAATCCTTGCCCGGGTGGACGTCATACCCTACACTTACAGCGCATGCGCTATTCCCGACTGTTTACGAAGACCTTAACGCAGGTTCCAAAGAGCGTAAAATCGCCGAGCTACCGGCTGCTTATGCAGGCGGGATTCGTACGGCCTGTGAGCCAGGGGCTGTTCAGTATGACACCGTTGGGAATGCGCATTATGCGGAATCTGAAGCGCATTATCCACCAGGAAATGGAGGAGTTGGGCGGTCAGGAAGTGCTGACGCCGGTGGTCAATCCGCGAGAAATCTGGCTTCAGAGCGGGCGAGATGGTCTGATCGAGAAAGACATGATTCGCTTTACCGATCGCGGAGGGCGAGACCTGGTGCTTGCTCCTACCCATGAGGAAGCGATGGTGGAAATGCTGCGCTCGGGGCTTCGCAGCTACAGGGACCTGCCGGTCTTCTTGTACCAGTTTCAGACCAAATTCCGCGATGAGGAGCGACCGCGATGCGGGACCGTACGGGCGCGGGAGTTTATCATGAAGGACGCCTACTCCTTTCACCGTTCCTTTACTGATCTCAACAACTTTTTTCCAAGAGTTTTTGCGTCCTACACCCGGATTTTCCAGCGGTGTCACGTACCGGTAATCCCAGCACAGGCGGGAGTCGGGTACATGGGTGGTGAGCGGAGCTATGAGTTCCTCATGCCCAGCCGGTGTGGTGATGATTTTCTCGTACGCTGTACGAACTGTGACTACGCAGCTAATGAGGATGTGGCAGTTGGGGTAAAAGATCACCACCAAGAAGCACCTCTGCCACTCTCCCGGGAAGAATTGGCCGACGCCCATAGCCTCAATGCCGCCGCCGCATCGCTGAACGTTCCCCGAGACCGGATACTCAAGGCGATGGTGTTTCGCTCCGGCGAGACGCTGGTCATGGCGGTGGTCCGGGGTGATCAGGAAGTGAGCAAGGAGAAGCTCGCGGTAGTTATCGGTCGTCCTATTCATGGTCAGGCTACTGCGGCCGAGCTTTCCGAGCACGGTTTGCTGGGCCCATGGGTCTCCCCGCTGCACATCCCTGAAGCTGCCCGGAATGGGGCGATGGAGGTGGCCATCGATGATGGCGCGGCGGACTCCAGTAATCTCTTTGCCGCCCTGAATGAACGCGGGGCTGTAGCGCGAAACGCCAACTTCGGACGTGACTTCGGTGCGGACCATGTGGCGGATATTGTCAGTGTCCCCGAGGGTGCACCATGCATCCACTGTAACGCCGGTACGCTGGAGCGGATGCGCGTCATGGAGCTGGGAAACGTTTTCCGTCTCGGTGATTTCTACACGCGGGCGATGAAGCTTCGCGTGCGGGCTGAGGGATCCGGGAGCATCTATCCGCACATGGGTAGCTACGGGATCGGTATGGGACGACTCATGGCCGCTATTGTTGATGCCAACCGGGATGATCGCGGCATAATCTGGCCCATGGAGATCGCGCCGTTCAAGGTGTTTCTCATGGCGATCGGGAAATCACTCTCGGTGCGAGATATGGTCGATCGCGTGTATGCATCACTCGGTTCGGACGCGCTATTAGACGACCGACACGAGTCGATCAGCCACAAACTCAAAGACGCAGACCTCCTCGGTATTCCGGTACGGGTTGTGGTGTCCCGGGAATCGGTGGATACCGGGATGGTAGAGGTAGCGCTTCGGGAACAGCCGGAACCGTTCCGTGTTCATGAGCACGAACTATCCGCTACCATCACGTCGATTATGAAAGAGTACGGGTCACATGTTTGAAATGCGGGATCCCATCGTACGGCAAGTGATCTTTGCCATGGAAAACCAGAACATTCACTACCTCATGGACATGAACAAAGGGCAACTCGTGCGCCCCGATACCGTTCCCGCGGCGGAACGGCCGGAGCAGGGGAGTGAACTCGATCCGATGGCTCGCTACCAGCCGCTACCTGACTGGAGCAGCGCCGACGGATTTCAGCTGATGGAGCAGTTCGTCACGGAGCTTCATAACCCGATCGCCAGAGATCAGCTTCAGGAGATCCTCGTAAGCGGCAAGCGCGTCTTTCGCCGCTTCAAGGATGCGATCAAGGAATACCCTGAGGTGGAACGAAAATTCTACAGCTTCAAGTTTATCCATATGCGGAACGTCGTATTCGAGTGGTACAACCGTATTCGGGAGCTACGCGGACTGGAACTTCTTGAGCTTGGGGCGGATGAAGAGATCGATGACTTAGTACTCACCAACGTTACCGTCCGGGAGGCGCGGCCGGTTCCGGCCACGGTAATCACCGAGTTGGACCGGCAAGCGTTCCGCGAGGCGCTCTCCGACCGCCCGGAGCCGTTAGTTCGGTACCTATACACCGAACGGCGCCGCCGGCTGCCGGGGCCCGAGGATGCCCGCAGCACGGTTATCGCCGCGTACACTCCCATGGAGGAGCTCTGTGGGTTCGTGTGGAGCGTACAGGACATGTTGGATGACGGCTCGTCTGTTGCGATGATGACTCAGGTCTATGTATTGCCGGAGTATCGTGGCTTGGGAATCGGCAGCACCATCGTTGATCACACGATCACGCTTCTGCGAAAACGGGGCATCGCGACCATACTTGCACGGTTTCCCGGTAGCTCAGAGCCGATCCACTCTTTGCTGGAGCGTACCGGATTCCACGATATCCGGCGCGACTTCATCCTCAACCTGGGGGAATGATGTTCAGAGACTGTGGAGCTACGCCCTGTTCTGCAAGCTTCTCGACCGCAGCGCTCCGAATCGACTCCGCCCGAGCGTGGCGTTCATCGAACCGTTCCTGCACCGCGCGAGTTACCGCCCGCTTCGCCTCATCACCACCCTCCGGCGCCCGGTTGCGGGCAGCGGTACGAAACGCTTTCGCATCGGTTACCTCGCTGATCGAGTAGACCATAACATCGGTGGCGGGAGTGTCTTTATCCATGTTACCGGCGGGACTTACCTCGAGGGTGTTACCGGCTATGCCCACAAAGATGAGGTGGTCAAATCCCTTGATGTAGGAGTCCACCTCCAACAGAATATCCTTTGTCTCCGGCTTACCGGGACGATAGCGCGTGCCCGCTGGAAACAGGAGTACCATGTGCCCGCTGTGTTTCAGGCGAACCATCTCCCGCAGCGCGCTGCGGTTAATCACTCTACTCCGGGCGCGCTCTTGCTCATACCGATCGGTGCCCTCTAACGATGACAGTAACCGAGCCGGGTAGATCACTAGCCGGGTATATGCCTCGGTGAACGCCAGCACAAACCGGCTTTCCTCGTTGAGTTTTGTGCCCGCCATCGCCACCACGGAGTCGGTAATCTCACGACCGTTCTCAAACTGGTCGGCCAGATAGAACAGACAGGGAATATCGAAGTTACTGTAGTGCTCCATGAGAATGAGACACGACTCGCCCTGGGAGGCGCGGGAGTACAGCTCCCGTAGATTTTCAAATCCGTCAATCGTACTGCCCGGTAATACCAGCTTGTCGATCACTTTATCCACCAACACCCGATTTGTGGTGTTCGCCGGTTGAAAGACCCGGTCTCGATCCACTTCCTGGTCCTGGCGAGAGTTGCGGATAAGCTGATCGGTTATCTGTCGAAACAGCTCATCAATGTGTTGCATTAGTGCTCCCGATATTTAAGAAATGTTGCAAACGTAACCCTTCTAGGGTAGCCGCACCCATACGCTTTGTCAATCAACCGTTCATACCAACCGATGGTTTTTGCATTGCATGATCTCGCCCCGTACAGTACCGTCCTCGCCATGAGAACAACGGCGACGGTTATCGGGTTGGGCTTTCTGGTGATGGGTATCGCGTTTGCGTCCGGTGCTCCTGAGGCAGACTCACCGGCAGCGAGGGAGTTCGTTATCGGCAACGGCGCTGCTCCGACGGCGTTGGATCCGCATCAGATCTCCAGTCCGCGGGAACACCGCATCGTGATGGGCCTCTTCGAGGGGCTCGTGGCTCCCGATCCTGAAACGTCCCGGGCCACTCCCGGTCTCGCCGAGTGGTGGGAGATTACTGACGACGGCTTGGAGTACACCTTTTTTCTGCGGCAGGGGGCGGTCTGGAGCGATGGAACCGGGATAACCGCGCACGACGTTGTGGATAGCTGGCTGCGTGTGCTGAATCCCCGCACCGCCGCCCCCAGCGCTTGGCTCCCTGCGCAATTCATCAAAGGCGCGCAGGAGTTTCATCTGGGAGAAGCGGGAGCGGAGGCTGTTGCGATCCGCGCCGTGGATGACTACACCTTCCAGTTTGAAGCGGTTCAACCCACACCGTACCTCCTGGATCTCCTGTCGCACTACGCCTTTCAGGTTGTGCCGCTTCACATTATCGACGAACAAGGAGACCAGTGGACACGCCCGGAGAACTTTGTGGGTAACGGGCCGTATACACTCACCGAGTGGGATTCCCAAGGCCGGGTGGTACTCCAGCGGAACGACAGCTACTGGAATGCGCCGTCGGTACGATTGGATCGCGTTGTATTCGCTCCAATAGAGAATGACATCGAAGCCTTCGACCAATACGCCGATGGCGAGTTCGATTGGCTTCCCGCGGTGTCTTCCGAACACCAAGGCGAGGCGCGGCAGCGTGACGACTACCACGTAAGCCCGGATCTGCAAACCACCTTGTACCTCATGAACACCGAACGAGAGCCGCTGGACGATCCAGATGTCCGCAGGGCATTGTCTGCGGTGATCGATCGGCAGCGTATGGTAGAGACCGTAACCGGTGCCGGGGAGATTCCGGCGTATGCCCTCGTGCCCCCCATCTCCGGTTATCCGGGAATTGAGGGTATACAGGAAGATGTTGCAACCGCCCGGCAGCTCCTTGCCGACGCAGGATACCCCGGCGGGGCAGGATTTCCAAACCTGACGGTACGCCACCCCGCCTCCGAGGACCACCAAGCCGTAGCGGAGTTTGTACAAAGTCAGTGGCGCGACAATCTCGGTATTGAAGTCCGCCTTGAAAGCCTCCCGCGGGTATCGTTTGCCTCTCAGATCCAGCAGGGTGATTTTGACATTGCGCCGGCGGGATGGATCGGGGCGTTTCAGGATCCCGCGGCATTTCTCGATTTGTTTGTCACCGGCGGAGAACTCAACCATGGCCGATTTCGCAGTGAGCGCTACACCCTGCGCGTGGCCGAGGCAGCCCGAATGGATTCCGACGATAATCGCTTCTCCACGCTTCAGGAAGCGGAACGGATTCTGATCGAGGGGCAGACCGGGGTGATCCCCCTGTACCATCACGCCAACCGGAATTTAATCGATCTTAGCGAGTGGGGTGGGTGGTATGCCAACGTCATGAACGTTCATCCCGTGGGGGACATATACGAGTACTAAGGGGAGTACAGGAAGATCATTCGTCTGACATATCCGTTGACATATCCGTAATCGGTACCGCCAGGGTGGTGGCCACCGTTTTGGGGAGGGCGAAATCGCTGTTCCAGTCGGTGACTTTGCGCATTTCAATCCGCACTCGTGATCCATTCTGCAGAACGAGCCAATACTTGAGAAAGTGACGTTGGAGGCTGCGGCTCATTCGACCCTCAGGTTCCATTCCCAGGCGATGCTGGGCAAACTGCACTTCCGTGATCTCATCAAACGTCCAGGTCCGCCTCCGCGACCACGGCAGCAGGCCGTGTTGTGCGATCACCCGTCGTTCGGTGGGATCGAACGTCCATTTTTCCTGGTACATCGCGCCCACCACCATCACGACCAATATACCAGCCGGGACGATCCCAATCGTTCCGGTGCTCCCCACGCCCACCGCGAGAATCGCTGCGAGCACGCCAAACACCACCCGGAACGCGAGGCCCAGTTCAAGAATGAGCGAGCCGTCCGCAGCGGTCCGCGGTTTGAGGCGAATCTCCAGCATTACCGATCGACCCGAAGATGGGATACGCGCGTATCCGTCTGGCGGTCCCGCCCTTGCGATCTATTCAGAGGGTCCAGAATACGACGACCGTTGATGAGGAAATAATAGAAATGATTTCCCGCCGACACCGGAATGGTGGCGGAGTAAAATCCATCTTCGTCCGGACCGGACAGGCGGTGAGCATACGGGTCCCATCCGTTAAAGGTGCCGACCACATAAATCTCCGGGTTCTGAAACGTGTCAGGACTAATTCTCTGCCGATCGACCGTCTCCAACGTGGCGGATATTCGCGTATCAAACGCGAACCGAAACGTCACCGTGCCGTCATCGTTACGCACGGGCGATGGTGTCCGGTAGGGAGGACGCTCGCGAAGGGCAACCCTCCCGATCTCTACGCCGCGGCTATCGGTAACCGACTGCGGCGCGTTGGGATCTTTCATCCACACCCCGTCTACTACAATGCGGTAGTTCAACTGATCCCGATCGATGTCTACCGGGTAGGCCAGGTAGAAGAGATCCTCTCCATTGGCAAGCTTCCTCACCGAGAACGTGTGCAACTCCCCGTAGCCTTCGTGGGCAAATGCCGCGGCCACATGTCGGGCAAATCCGGACGGCTGATAGGTAAACACAACCAGGTCGTCGAAGACGCGGGGCTCCCCCGCCTCGGTGATGCCGGAGACCTGCAACCACGTGTCGGTGTCCAGATTTCCGCGCGTAGCGCCCTCCGGCGGTTGCTGTCCCGCAACCGGGGTGATGCCAATCCACGCAACCACCACCGTAACTACAACGCTGTAGAGCCTGATTCGTGCCCGTCCCATGTGTTACAGTGTATCGGAATACGCCGGAAGGGACTTGATTTTCGTTCCCCGTCAACCGACATAGAATCAAGGAAAGATGCCGTCAACGGAGTCGATCGAGCGAATACATGAGCAGCTAACTTCTCTGGGGGACGAACCGCGGGTAGCGGCGGAGCGCGGTGAGATCATTGAACCCCCGCCGCGACCGGACGAAAACCTCGATGACGACTTGTCTTCCCTCCTTGATGACGTAGATTCAGACAGCGAAGAGATTTCTCAGGAGCAGGCCGCCGAAGGGCAGGACACCAGCGAACTCCTCTCAAATCTCGACTCCCTCTTTGACGAAGAGCCGTCAGAGGCGGACGAAGCCGAAGACAGCGACGCCGAGATCGATTTTGGTGACGAGGATTTTCCGGAGCCCCCGGATTTCTCCTTCGATCCCGACGAGCTTCCTGATGAGCTGCCCCCTGACGTTGAGCCCGCGGCCGTGGATGAGCCCGCCGCCGTGGATGAGCCCGCCGCCGACGAGCCGCCTGCCGATGACGAATTCGATGAGGACATCCTCTCCGCCTTTTCCGATGATCTCGACACCGATCCGCTGGCGGATCTGGCCGCCCTTGAGGACGAGCAGGCAGAATCTGAGACGGAACCAACGGAAGATGCCGGCGAGCCCGCGGATTTTGACGCCGCCCCCGAAGCCGACGACCTCGACACAGCGTTTGACCTGGGCGCCCCAGACGACCTGGCCACCGCAGACGACCTGGACACCAGCGAGGAGCTCGGCGACTTCGGTGACGTAGGGGACCTCGGCGATCTCGGGGACTTTGGTGATCTCAGTGACGAGCTCGAAGATTTTGCCGCTGAGGAGCCGGCCGAAGAGCAGCCCGCTGATGAAGCGCCGGCCGAAGAGCCCCCCGCCGACGATGACCAGTTCGAGGATCTCGAGGATCTCGATGATCTCGGAGAGATCGCCGGGGATGACAGCTTCGGCTCCGATTTTGGTGATCAGATCGATGAGGACTTTGGTGACATCGACCTGGACGATGCGAGCCTCAGTGACGATCCCCTGGCCGGTGACGCGGCCGATTCCTTTGACCTGCCCTCGGACGACGAGATCGAGGACCTGGAGAACGTTGACGAGTTCGAATCCTTTGACGATGAGGGCTTCAGCCTCGGAGACTTCGGAGAAGAGTTCGATATCAACGAGGACACCATCGATGAGTTTGCCGGGCTGGAGACCGAGGGAGAAGGCGAGGACGAGGAGATTGAAGAGGCCGCCGGCGCCGGTGAGGGACTCCCCGAGCGGGAGCTTTCGGACGACGAGTTTCGTCACCTGCAGCAGACACTGGCGTCCCTGCCGCTCAACGTCAAGATCGCCGCGGAAGAGTCAATTGCCGAGTCTACCGGTACCACCGAACAGGCCAATGAGCTCATCGACCTGCTCATCGGCGGGGCGAGTCCGGCGAAGATCGCCCACCTTCTCTCGCAGATTCTCAGCCGCCGAGTGGAGGTTCCCAAGGGCTACCAGAAGCGCAGCGGGCTTGCCTTCGAAGAAGAAAAGCAGACCTTCTCCTACCGCTTCCGCCACGTCATCCTGCCGTTTCTCGGGCGGGCAGCGATCGTTGTCGTCGCCAGCGCGATCGTCGGGTTTTTGGCGTATCGTTTCGTATATCGACCGATCCATGCGGCGATTCTCTACCGCCAGGGCTATGAGCAGGCCCAGGATGAGCGGTACGAGCTCGCCAATGAAACGTTCCAGCGCGCGTATGAGCTGCGTCGCCGAAACGAGTGGTTCAAGCGCTACGCCGAACTGTACACAGATCAACGGCAGTACCAGCTGGCGGTGGAGAAGTACGATCAGCTGGTGTTTGGGATGGATCCCGGGGTGCGCTCGTTTCTGCGAGGCAAAGTAGCGGATGGCGAACTCGTCGAAACGATTGAAGGAACCGACGGAACCCGCCGGCAGGTATACGATCTGCTCACCGTTGATGAGGAGGCGATCCTCGACCACGGCGCGCTACAGTCCGAGACGTTAGCCAACTACCGTCGCGCCGACGAGCTCTACGATATTCTCCTCTTTGAAGACGAGTACCACTACGACGCTCTCATGGCCCGCGGCGCCAACTACATGCGCTGGGCTGATGAAGACGACCGCCGATACGAAGGCGCCCGTGAAAGCTACGCTCGCCTCCTCTCCCGGTACGGTGAGACCGACGAGATTCTCATGCAGTTCTTACGGTACTTCACCCGCGTGGATAACCAGACGGAAGTAGAACGGCTCACCACCATATTTCTCGAATGGCCCGAGGCCGAAGTCGATCCACAGATCTATGCCAACGCCGCCGGCTACCTGCTGGACAAGGGCCGCATCGCGGATATCCGAGAGATGCTCATTCAGGCGCTCCAAGCGGACAACGAGACACCGGAAATCCACTATGAGCTGGCCCGCTACAATCGCCGCGTGGACGCCCCCTCCGAGGAACGCGCCGCCCTGGATAACGCGCAGGAGGCGTTTCGCCGCGCAGAGCCCCTGTCTCCGCGCCGCCTCCGGAAACAGATAGATACGGACATTCGCAGCGGGGAGTACTGGTTCGAGCGAGATGAGCTCCTGCGCGCCACCGAGGACTACAACCGCGCCGAGGAGGCGTACACCCAAGCTCTCGAGGCGGGGTTTCTCGACCCCGTCGATGAGCTGGCGCGGGTCTTCGCCCGCCTGGCGGACATAGACTACTACCACAGCGGCGAGCTGGATCGCGCCCTGCAACGCTACAACCGTGCCGCCGCGGACGGCTTCGCCCCTGATGAACTCGAGTATAAGCGCGGCTTTTTGCATTACCGGGCGGGGCGCTACGATCAGGCGGCGGAACACCTCTTTGATATCGGCCCCAATAACGATCTGGTTGGCCCCGACACCGCGCTCTACGCCCGGGCCAACACCCCCTACC
>CAZNRF010000035.1:0-15062 GCA_964575075.1 uncultured Spirochaeta sp.
GGATCGACCGCGCCGCCGGGACGGATTCCGGCGCCCGCGGGGGGCCGGCGGTGGAGGCGGCGGAACCGGCTCCACCCCCGGGTCCTCCCCGGGAGCCGGCGGAGGACGCGTCGGCGGACGCGGCGGAGGACCAGGCGGCAGCGCCCATCCCCCGTAATGACGTCTCCATCTACTTCGAGCCGAATCGCACGAGACTTACTGAGGCTGCCCGCCGAGAGCTGGACGAGGTGGTCGCCGTACTGCGGGAGCACCCGGAGGCGCCGGTATCAATTGTGGGGCACACCGCGCTGTACGGGACCGAGGACGGGCGTTTGGAGATCAGTCAGGGGAGGGCGCAGGCTGTTGCCGCCTACCTGCGCAGCCTCGGATGGGAGGCCCAAACCGAACCTTCCATAGCGTGGGTTGGCTCTCAGAATCCGGTTACCCGGGAGCAAGACGAACAGGAACGCAACCGCAGAGTAGAAATAACGATCGGTGGGGATGGCGCCGCCCCGTAATTGCAGGGCGCACCGGCGCCGCCGGTGTTATTGCTGCGACGGGATCATCTTGTGCAGAACATCCTGAAGAATCTGCTCATTTACCGGCTTTGAGACGAAGTCATCCATACCGGCCTTGAGGCACTCGGCGATATCGTCTTCGTAGCTATGGGCGGTGAGAGCGATAATCGGCGTTCGTGGGCGATGCAACGACGCTTCCTGAGCGCGAATGCGCGTGGTTGCTTCCAGACCGCTGATTTCCGGCAGCCCCAGGTCCATCAAAACAGCTGAAAAGGTATCGTTTATCGTCTTTTCCACCGCGGTGAGCCCATCTTCCGCCTCGTCCACGACAAAACCGTTTCGCTCGAGGTGTCGAGTTATGTACAATCGACTGATCGCCTCATCTTCACAGACCAGAATACGCGGTGCTGCCCGATTCGGCGCCGCCTCGGGGGGCCTCCTATCACGAGTACTGGTACCACGCTTCAATAGAAGATCAGGAGCAGCTTCTCCGGCTTCTCGTGAGACGCTCATCGGTTCCGGCTCCCCCGATTCAACGACAAACGGAAGGGCTACGCGAAATGTAGAGCCCTCACCAGGAGCGCTTTCTACGGTGATCGTGCCTCCCAGGGCGTGGGTGACCTGCCGGACAATCGCAAGACCCAGCCCCACGCCGCGGGCACTTTTGGTATAGCCGCTGTCCAGTTGGATGAAGCGATCAAAGATCCTCTCGTGAAGTTCTCTGGGAATACCCCGCCCGGTATCGGTAACGGTGAACGTGTAGGTGGCGTGTCCCTCACCGGTGGCTGCAGCGCCGTGTTCCGCGGTGGCATCGAGGGTGATCGTCCCGTGCTCTGTATACTTTACCGCGTTGTTCACGAGGTTCGTGAGAATCTGTACCAGGCGACTTTGATCGCCTCGCACGGTATCATAGCCTTCGGGAAGCGTGATCGACCGGGATAGGGACAGTCCCCGCGATGAGGCCGCCTCAGCGAAGAGTCTCGTCACGTAGTCGACCGACTCGGCGATTGAAAACCGATGATCCGAGAGCTTCAGCTCGCCCGCTTCGATACGCTCAAAGTCGAGGATATCATGTACCAGGGTGTCCAGATTGCCGGCGGCAACCCGGGAATAGCGGAGGTACTCCTGCTGCGTCTCGTCCAGTGGTGTCTGCGACAGCAGCGAGAGCATCCCCGTCATTCCGTTGAGAGGCGTTCGGATTTCGTGGCTCATGTTGGCCAGAAAGAGACTCTTGGCGCGAGACGCTTTTTCCGCCTGCAACCGGGCCCGTTGAATCTCCTCGGTGCGGGCTTGAACCTTGGCGTCCAGTTCGCGATTTATCCGCTCCTGTTCCGTGAGCTGGTTCTGAACCATCAGGTGCCGTTTTCGCAGGTATCCCGCTGTTGCGACTACGATCGCCACGGCCAGAGCCGCGTACAGCGCATAGGCGACGGAGGTGGCCCAGAACGGAGGCCGTACTTCAACGGGAATCGAGAGACCCCGGCGGTTCCAGTTTCCGCGGCTGCCTGCGCCGATAATCTGCAGCTGGTAGTGTCCCGGATTCAGATTCGTGTAGCTTCCGAAGTTACGATGTCCGGCGTTGATCCAGGCGTCGTCGAAGCCGGTGAGCCGGTAGGCGTAGGTGTTGTCTTCGGGCTTTGAGTAGTCCAGCGCCGCAAACGTGAACGATAGATAGGATTCTCCCGGTTCAAGCACGAGGCCCTGCTCTTCGATCAGCGATAGATCCCGGTCCGGCGTGTCGCGGCCGGGAATAACCAGCGAGGTCAACACGATCGGAGGCTCTTCCTGAAACTCCTCTTCGAATTGGGAATCGATCACGGTGACGCCGCTGCCACTGCCCAGGAACATCGTTCCGTCGGGAGTGGTAAACGCTCCCACCGTCATTTCGCTTCCCACCAATCCGTCTGATTCATCAAGGCTGCGCAACGTCTCCGTATCGGGATCATAGATGGCGATCCCGGCGCGACTGCCGATCCACAGTTCCCCGCTGGGAGACTCCAGGATTCGCTGCAGATGATTGCTCGGTAGTCCGTCTCGAGTTGACAGATATTCAAAGGAATCGCTGGCCTCGTCGTAGCGGTTGATACCCCCGCCGCCGGTAGCAATCCACATGCGGCCTTCCCGGTCGACGTAGATGTCCCGAATGTTGTCACTACTGAGGGTGGATGGATCGTTCATGTCATGGTAATACCGGGTGAACGCGCCGGACGCACGATCGAACCGATTCAGACCCTTGTTTGTTCCCACCCAGATCGCGCCGTGGCGGTCTTCCCGAACCACCCGCACCAGATTATCGCTGAGGGATGTACGATTTCCCGCTTCATAGGAGTAGGTGGTGAACCGTTCCGTGTCGCGGTCAAACGCTACGACCCCCTGGGTGTTGGTACCCAGCCATAGTGTTCCCGTCCGGTCCTCATATATCTCGAAAATCACATCATCCGGGAGCGAGTCGGGAGACCCATCGGCGAGGTATCGCTGGAAGCTATCTTCTTCGGGAATGTATCGGTTGAGCCCCTGGTTGGTGCCGACCCAGAGCGTTCCGTCTTCGGTGCGGGTGATAACGTTCACGATATCATTGCTCAACGAGTCCGGATCGTTCGTATCGTGCCGATATGAAACGAAGGTGCCGCCGTTGGGATCCCGACGCTGCAACCCCGCTCCGTACACCCCGTACCATTCCGTTCCGTCATCTTCTACGAGTATTCCGGTCACTTTGCCGGCGGCGATTGAGTCCTCATCGTTAGGGTCGTGCTGGTAGGTCCTGAACCGGTTCTTCCACGGAACATATCTGTTGATTCCGCCCCCGTTCGTCCCGATCCAGATTATGCCCGAGGCGTCTTCAAACAGCGCGTATACAACGTCATGAGCCAGGGCATTCCGGGTCCGGGGTTGCGCTGCGACGGACTGAATTACTCTGCGCTCCTCCGGACTCACGATGTGGAGACCGCTGCCCCACGTGCCCACCCACAGCGTATTGCGCGAGTCCAGAAGCAGGGTGTATACCTCATCGCCGGGGAGTTCAACGGTTTCAATGACACCAGCCTCCGGATCAAACAGGGATACGCCACCACCCCAGGTGCCCACCCATAGCCGTCCGGGTTGGGTCGGGTCATCGATAATGCTCATCACAAAGTCAGATGGGAGCGCGCCGGAGTGCTCCTCGTCACTGGACCAGGTATCAAACGCGTCGCGCTCGGGGGCGTAGCGAGACAAGCCGCCATATGTTCCCGCCCACAGCGTGCCGGTGGCGTCGACATGAAGATCTCGCACCACCTTGTTCGGCAGATGGCCCTCTCGGACGCCGTACCGGGTAAACGCTCCCGTCTCCTCATCCAGACGGTTGAGTCCGTCCAGCGTTCCCACCCACAACGCTCCTGACGCGTCCCGGGTGATCGCAACCACCACGTTGTTACTCAAGGAATTCGGATCATCCGCATCGTACTGATACGAGGTAAACGTCTCGGTCTGCGGATCGAAATGATCCAGACCACCGTAGGTTCCTAACCACAGTGATCCATCGGCATCAAGAAAGGTTGACTGGACGAGATTGTTGCTGAGGGAGTTGGCATCGAACGGATCATTCTCAAAGGTAATCATGTCATACCCGTCGTATCGGTTGAGGCCTGCCTGAGTTGCGAGCCACATGAATCCTCGGGAATCTTGCACGATTCCTGATACGGAACCGCTCACCAGGCCATCGGAGACATCCAATGCGTCAAAACGCAGCGATTGGGGCAGGGGTTGTGCCCAGGCTACTGCGGCAGTAATTCCAAGTATGATCAGCACGCGTCCGAGGATGTGTATTCCTTTCATAGAGTCTTCATTGTACGCTTGGCCTATCGGGAAGGCAATCAGGCTTGCTCCTTCCGACAACGGGGTAGCGAACTTGACAGGCTTCCCAACAGTCCGTAACGTGCATTTCCATGCAGCACTTCTTGGGCGTCGATATTGGCGCAAGTACGGTAAAGCTGGGACTTATCGATGTCACCGGCGCGATCGTAGGAACGCGTCACGATTACGACTCGCACGCCCGCAGTGGCCCTCAGGCGACGATGAACGTTATCGCCGCGGCGATACCGCGATTGATGGAGGAGACGGGAATCGACCGATCCGCTCTCTCCGCGGTTGGCGCCTGCAGTCCCACGCCGGTGAGTGCCGATGGATCGTGCGTCTATCCCACCAATATCGATTCCTCGTGGCGGGGAGTGAACGTGAAAGATGTGCTCGCCCAGACGCTGGGTGTTCCAGCGTTTCTGCTCAACGACGGGGACGCTGCCGCGTACCGGGAGTACTCGGTTCGATCCGCGGAAGGAACTGCCTCCGATGGAATGGTTCAGTTCATTACCGGAACCGGACTAGGGGGCTCTATCATTATCAACGGAGAGGTCTTTGCCGGCCCCGGCGTGACTGCAGAGCTCGGGCACGTGATCACAGACACCTCCGCTTCGGCGGACCGGTGCGGTTGCGGTGCGCTGGGGTGTGCCGAGACGCGGGCAAGCCTTGTGGGATTGGGCAATATCGTTCGCCACCACCAGGAAGCCGGGGAGCTTCCGGTGGACCTCTTAGGAGATCCGGCGATAGTGGCCCGAAAGCTTCGGGGACTCGTCCAGACCGCAGCACCCTTACCGGAGGTCGAAGCGATTTGGCAGGAGTATTTTACCCATATCGGACGGGCTGCCCGCACGGTGGCCAATACGGTGGGGTGTGACCTGATCGTGATTTCCGGTGGGGCACAGGAGCGCGAGTCCGGTGCTGATGAAGCGGTATGGCGTCGGTTCCTGGACTCCGGAATCAGCACCATCACCACTGAGCTCCACCAGTCCTTTCCACATCTGAAGCAGGTTCGCGTAGAGTGGGCGATCGACCAGCTACCTGACAGCGCCGCCTATGGTGCCGCAGCGTACGCGGCCCACGCCATGGGTACATAATCTCCTGGGGGCCTCATGACACGGGGAACCAAACGTCGTTTTGCGGCGATCTTCATTCCTATCATTCTGGCCACCGTTGGAGTCGATCTCCTGGTGCAGCGCCTCGTGGCGCAGTCTGCCCTGGCGGAGCAGAGGAACCAGGTCCAGACGCAATCCGGCGCGTTGCGGGCGTACGTTGAACAGCTCATCGCGTCTCATTTGAGGGTGGTAGAATCGGTATCGGTCTATGTGGCGCTCAACCCGGATATTTCGGAGGAACGGTTCTCCGATTTCGCCCGAATGGTCACCGATGATATGGTGGCCCTTCGCAGTGTCGTGGCCGCCCCGGATCTTACCATTCGCTACGTGTACCCCCGTGACGGAAACGAGCAGCTCCTTGGGCTCAGCTACTATGACCTCCCGGAGCAGTTGCCGCAGGTGCTTGAGGCGCGGGACCGGGAGTCCCTCACCGTTGCCGGTCCACTGGAGGTGGTGCAGGGGGGAAGGGGAATTCTCGCGAGAGCGCCGGTCTTTCTGGACGGAAGGGAGAGCAGAGAGTTTTGGGGGGTTATTTCATCCTGGGTAGATTATGAGCGCTTCACGGAAATGCTGGAGGCGGTAATTGACACCTATCGCGTTGAGGTAGCTATTCGCGGCTCCGCCGCAACCGGTAACGAGGGCGTGGTCTTCTTCGGGAATCCGGAGCTCTTCGAGTCGGAACGTTCGATAATCAGTTCGATTCAGATTCCCAATGGACAATGGCATCTCGCGGTGGCGCCCAGGGACGGATGGGTGGAGCGAGCACCGTATTCCTGGATGATCCACGCGCTGGCGCTGGTGGTTGCGGCGGTAGCCGCCGGTGTGGGATATCTGAAGGTCCGCCAGGACGTTGCGATCCGCCTGAGTGAGGATCGCTTGAAGTCGGTGACGCGCAGTTCCTCCGATCTGGTATGGGAGATCGATCGTTCCGGGGTGATCTCGTTCATTTCGGGTAAGACGGAAGCGTTCTTCGGGCGGTCGGCAGAGGAGATGGTGGGTTCTGTGCTATTTGGAATCGCCGAGGATGGTCAGCTGTCGGAGAAGATCGAGCATGAGGCCCCGATTACGGATGCGGAGATCTGGATGTACGATGCATCGGGAGTAGAGCGGTGCCTGCAGCGAAACGGAGTCGCATTATACGACAGGCGGGGACAATTCTCGGGGTACCGGGGGGTAGACAAGGAGATCACCGTCCGCAAACGGCTGGAACAGGAGGTAGCGGCCAACGCTGAGCTCCTGGAGCTGCTCTTCCGCCAGTCTCTCGACGCGTTCTTTTTCATGATGCTCGACGAGCCGATCGTGTGGGATGAGACAATTGATAAGGATGCGGCGATCGAATACGCCGTCCGGCACCAGCGGTTTACCAAAGTGAACTACGCGCTTCTTGATCAGCTCCAACTGGTGGAGACTGATGTTCTGGGCACTGCCGCGGCAGATTTTTACGCCGGTCAGGAGACACCGGTTCAAGTGCTGTGGCGACAACTCTTTGAAGAAGGCACGGTACATATCGATATGGACTTCCACCGTGCCGATGGCAGTATCGTCACGATCGAGGGTGACTACGTCGTTATTCACGATGCCTCCGGTAACATCGCCGGACACTTCGGCGTGCACCGCGATGTCACCGCTCAACGTGACGGAGCCGCAGAGCTGGAACGCTATATCGACATCGTCGATCGCCATGTCATTATCTCCCAGACGAATCGCGATGGGATCATTACGTATGCCAGTGAGGCGCTGGCGCGTATTAGCGGCTACACAAAAGGTGAGCTCCTTGACCGGGACCACAGTCTCCTGCGCCATCCGGATACCCCGGACGATACATTTCGTGATCTGTGGAATACGATCCGGGAGGGTCGGGTATGGCACGGGGAGATCAAGAACTGCAGAAAGGACGGCACGCCGTTTTGGGTTGATGTGGACATATCGGCCCTGACCGATCGTCGCGGGGTGAATTACGGGTACATGGCGGTGAATCAGGACGTCACCGACCGCAAAGAGCTCGAGGTACTCTCTGTCACGGATACCCTCACCGGGCTATTCAACCGTCAGAGACTTGACGCCGTGCTGGAAGAAGAACGGGTGCGGTTACAACGTTACGGGGAAGCGTGCAGCGTTATCGTGATGGATGTTGATCGGTTTAAAGAGGTCAACGACCTGTTTGGGCACCAGGAGGGAGATCGCATACTGAAAGGGATCGCCCAGGTCTTGCAGGAGCATGTGAGGGCCCTGGACACGGTGGGCCGCTGGGGTGGCGAGGAGTTTATGATCGTCTGTCCCCATACCTCTCTTGATGGAGGCGCCACGGTGGCCGAGCACGTTCGTGCGCAGGTTGAGGCGATGAGCACTTCGATCTCTCGGGCGGTAACCGCCAGTTTTGGTGTGGCACGGATGAGAACACCCGATGTGCAGGATGTGGTTCGCGAAGCCGATGCCGCCCTGTATCGCGCAAAAGAGGAAGGACGGAATCGCGTCGTCATATCCGAAGCGAAAACTTGACCGTATAGCAGATTTCTCTCATCCTGAAGGTTATGGCTGATTCAGAAGATTATGAGAGTTGGTTTGCCGTTGATATTCATCCCTGGGTGTTTTTCTCCTCGGCACTAATCATCATCGGATCAGTAGTTGCGGCGATCATGTTTCAGGCGCAGCTCGGCAATCTCTTCGAGACAATCCAGTCGGCGATTGCCACTGGAGCCGGGTGGTTCTTCATAATGACGATGAATATCATCCTGGTGTTTGTCCTCGTGCTGATGGTGAGTCGGTTTGGTGATATCCGGCTCGGCGGAAGCGATGCCAAGCCGGAATTCTCCAAGCTGGGGTGGTTTGCCATGCTCTTTAGCGCCGGCATGGGAATCGGACTGTTGTTTTACAGCGTGGCTGAACCGATGTTTCATTTTGTATCATCCCCCCTGGCCGAGTCCGGAACGGCGGAAGCGGCCCGCCGGGCTATGGATGTCACCTTCCTGCACTGGGGGCTGCATCCCTGGGCGATCTATACCATGGTTGGCCTGGCGTTGGCGTTCTTTGCGTTCAATAAAGGCTTGCCCCTGTCCATTCGATCAGTGTTCTACCCGATTCTTGGCGAGGGCATTCACGGCCCTATCGGCAACATCGTAGACATTCTGGCCACGGTAGCCACCCTCTTCGGTGTCGCCACCTCGTTGGGCCTGGGCGTGCAGCAGGTCAATGCGGGGCTCAATCACCTCTTTGGAATCGAGCAGAGTGCGACCGTTCAGGTGATCCTGATCGCCGGTATCACCGCTCTCGCCACCTGGTCCGTACTGGCGGGACTCAGCGCGGGAATCCGGCGGCTTTCCGAGATCAACCTGGTGTTGGCGGGGCTCCTCTGTCTCTTCGTACTGATACTGGGACCAACGCTCTTCATTCTGAACGCCTTCGGGGAGAACCTGGGGCACTATATTCAGTATCTGCCGCAGCTCTCAACGTGGAACGAAACGTACGAAACAAGCACGTGGCAGAACGGCTGGACCGTCTTCTACTGGGGCTGGTGGATCGCCTGGTCTCCCTTCGTGGGAATGTTTATCGCTCGCGTCTCCTATGGCCGTACGGTGCGCGAGTTCATCCTCGGGGTTCTGTTTGTGCCGTCATTGATCACCTTCGCGTGGCTCACCATTTTCGGCAACAGCGCGCTGCAGGTCGAACTGGTCGGTGCCGGAGGTATCGCCCGGGCGGTACAAGAGAATCTACCCGTGGCGCTTTTCGTTCTGTTGGAGAATTTCCCGTTGCAGCAGGTCACCTCGATGCTCACGGTGTTGGTCATCGTTACCTTCTTTGTAACCTCATCGGACTCGGGATCGATGGTAATCGATATCATCACCGCCGGCGGGAATCCGGACCCACCGAAGCTGCAACGACTTTTCTGGGCGATTCTGGAAGGGGCGGTTGCCGCAGCGCTCCTCATAGGGGGCGGGCTGGTTGCTCTCCAGACGGCCGCGATTTCTACCGGGCTCCCTTTTGCGCTCGTCCTGTTGTTCATGATCTATAGCCTCCGTCGGGGGTTGGCGGAGTATACCGAAGGTCCGGGATTCTCCTTGCCACCCTATGAACATGGTCATGTATTTCGAACGGCGGTGAGTCACCCGGAGCCGGAGCTGGTTCACGGGCACGTGAGCTGGCTGGGGAAACCGCGATCCTCGAGGCGAGGGGGTGTTTCGCACGCACCGCGCGCAGAGCAGGCGCAACGGAAGCCGTCACGCTTCCGTGAGCGACTGCGGAAGCTGGTAGATCCCCGTTCCGGTACCAGGGAGGATTCGTAATGCAATATCCCCGCTCTAGCTGCCTGAGAATTGTTGCCGGCCTCGTATTGGTACTGCTTGCAGCGTGTACACCCCAGGAGGGTTCCTCAGATCAAACTCCTCGGCGCACCGAGGCGGTCCTGGAGGCGGATCGTACCGGAGAGACGATCCGTCTGGCGTACCCTGAGTGGTCTTCGGAGATCGCCGGAGCACATCTGTTTCAGGCGGTCCTCCAGGAGCGGTTGGGATACCGGGTTGAGTTGATACCGGTGGAAGTGGAGCAGATGTGGGAAAACGTCGCCGAAGGTGAGGCGGACATGCTGGTGGGAGCGTGGCTGCCGGAGACCCATCGGGATTACTCCGACGAATACGGAGACCGCCTCGTTGATTTGGGTCCGAACTTGCAGGGCGCCCGGGTCGGCTTGGTTGTGCCCACCGCAACGCCCGGCCGGCAGACGGACAGTACGGGCGGCGGCGGCCGCGAGCTGGTCACGATTCGTTCCATTCCCGAGTTGGCTTCCAGCGCAGACCGGTTTGCCGGACGAATCACTGGTATTGAGTCCGGGGCGGGCATCATGGCCCGGACGCGGGATGCCGTGGAGGTGTACGGCCTTGATCGCGATTATCGCCTCTTAGAGACGGATGAGTCGGTTATGGTAGACCGCGTGTCCGAGGCGATCTTTCGAGATAACTGGATCGTATTTACCGGCTGGACGCCCCATTGGATGTTTGAGCGCTACAGCCTTCGCTTCCTTGAGGACCCGGAAGGCGTATTCGGCGGGGAAGAGGCGATTCACACGATGGTTCGGGAAGGATTCTCCGAGGATTTTCCCAATGCGGCGACCGTCGTGGATAACGTGTCGTACGAGCCGAGAGATCTGGAGCGGCTCATGCGTTGGATTCACGAGGATAACGAGGGCGACGCCTACGGGCAGGTGCTCCGGTGGATCAACTCTCACGAGAGCACCGTCAACGAATGGCTGCACGAAGGAGAATGACGAAACGATGATACAGACGGTCAGTCAACGATACCAGGGCAGTTGCATGATGGTTATGCGACACACGGGGTCTGAAGTTGTGTTTCTGGCGAGCGCCTTTCTCGTCCATCCCGAGGGGTATCTGCTCACCGCCTCGCGAATGATCGACAGTGAAGCGGGCCTGGTGGTTGTTCCGCCCCAGGCGGCGGAAGAGTTTGTGCCGGTCACGAGGGATGAGGTTGCGCCGGTGCCGGTAGAGGTGGTTTCCCGGGACACGGTTCATGATGTGGCGCTCTTGAAACTGACCCCGGACCTTGAAATCAATATGCCCGAACACGTCCTTGGTGCCAGTGATACCGATCCCCGGGGCGCGTTGCTGATGTCATTAGGGGTCCCCTACGGCTATTACCGCATGCACAGCGTCGTGGCGGCGCAATCTGTGCTTTCCAGCCGCCTGCAATCGAGGGTGGGAACCAACATGATTATCTTCGACCGCCGGGTGCAGTCCGGAGACATCGGAGGGCCCCTCATCAGCGTCGCGAGTGGGATGGTCATCGGTCTCGTAGGCGGCGTCTTTGATCCGGTGGAGCTCGAGAACATCTCGATCCCCTCCGGCAGTGCTCCAATCAATTCAGACCTTTCTTACGCTACCGCGATCGAGTACGGGGACGCACTGCTTACCGCAGCTCTGGACAACTGAACCAACCCAGCGGCCCGTACTAGTTGTCTCGTGCCACCAGCGCCGCGTGGGAGAACCAGAAATGCTGGACTCCCACCGCCGGACGGAGCCGCGCCCGTTCCCGGTGCCCCGCCACAGCCCGACCGGCAGCGTTCCACTGCGATCCTGTTTCGTCCACGATGCGGTCACCATCACGGCGCAGCTCCACCGCATCTCCCCCTCGGGTGCGGGCAAAAAACGCATTTCCGCTGCCGACATCGGCGCCCTCCGCGATGACTGAACTATCAAGGGCGCTCGCGGTACCCCCTTCCCAGAGAAAGTAGAAGCGGTCGCCGCCAACGGTGCGCTCTATCACCAGCTCTTCCTGGAGTGCGGAATAGGTAACCGAGGTGGTCTCCCCATTGTGCTCCAGAGAAACAACCCGATCCAATAGACCGCGGCCATTCGAGCCGCTTTCCACGAGTTGTGAGGCGTTTCGTAGTAAGAACGGTTCACTGGAGCTGTCGTATCCACGATACGGATTGCTCCCGTACGCTCGGTTGAACCCGGTGTCTTTGGAAAGTACCCGGGCTTCGGGCATGCTCTCGCGGATCTCCGAGAAGGGGAGCATCATGATCGGGACCGTTTGCAATCGGGTTCCAGCGAAGAACCCAGCAATACTCTCACCTGACGCCTGTTGCCACCAGGATTCTGTCTCCCGGTCAAACATGATGAGATTGGAGAACCGTAACCGTCCGGTGGTGTTAAAGCTGAGGACCGTCCCCTCATGACGGCGAGAAAAGGCGATACCCGTGTTGCAGAGGGGGCAGTAGGTGACCGTAACGGGCACGCCGTCGATCTCGTCGTTCACGATCTCGTGCCACATAACCACCTGTAATGGATATACGTGAACCGAGTTACCCCCCGACGAGTTTTCGTCGCGCAGCAGGGACGATTCGAGCACCATTACCGGTTCCCGGTCTGCGATCCACCGGCCGGCCTCCTGGACCGTTTCAAATCGGGGCTGGTCGAGAGCGGGTATTCCCCCTTTCGGGGGGCCTCCGGAGAGAACTTCTGCGTACGAAACCGTGGCTCGGGAGAAATCGGTGGAGAACTCATTTGCTGCTCCCCCGGGAGGCTCCTGACGCACGAACGCCTCCGGGAGGTCATCGATCGGAACAGGGGGCTGAGAGGGTAGCTCGCCGGAGCTTGCCGCCTGGGGTGGATCTTCCCGTACTGAACCGGGATTTCCTCCCCTCGGCTCTTGGGAGCCGCCGGCGCCTACTGCTGATAGGATGGCTCCGACCATGCCGATCACGGCTACTCCTCGTATCACGCCTCTGCGGGTCATTATCTACCTCCCTGGGTTTGTAGATACAAGTATAAGCACAACGATCAACAATTATCCAGAGACGGAGGAGGCTATTCTCAGATATATGCGGTGCGGTATGAGCCGTACCAGCCCGCGAAGCAGGCGGTTCGTCGTTCCCGGGATATACACCGGCGATTTTCGCGGAGAGGCGCGCCGCAGTCGTCGGAGCGATCGGGTTACCACCTCATCCGCAGCCATCCACCGCACCAGTCCCCGGCTCCGGCGGCGTTCCGCGCTCCAATCGAGGCGATCATGAAAGTCTGTGTGGGTAAAGCCCGGGCAGAGCACCTGCGTGGTGATCCCACGGGTCACCAGCTCAGGCTGTATCGCTCGACCGAGCTCTATGAGATACGCCTTGGTAGAGGTATACATTGCCGCCCCGGGCATGGGAGTAAAGGCTGCCAGCGAAGAGACGAGAATCACCGCTGCCGGGAGGCGGTGCCGCGGGTTAGCGGCAACAACTCCGCTGCGGACTGTCTCCGTGATCGCAGGGACCGCTGCCCGCACGAGCGTGGCCGCCGCCTCCATATGCAGTACCGCCATATCCCGGAGATCGGAGTACCCGGTATCAAAAAATTGCGTCCGGTGTCCGTAGCCCGCGTTGTGAACGAGCATGGCCAGGCCCGGGGTGGTGCCTACGAGCTGCGCCAGATTCCGTACGGCGTCCACCTCGGTGAGGTCACTGACCACGATAGACACCTGCCGCTGCGGATCGGCGCGACGGATATCCTGTGAAAGTTCGCGGAGCTTCTCCTTCCGGCGACCGGTGACAATGAGATCAAACCCTTGGTGGCCTAAGGCTATCGCGTAGGCGCGGCCGATACCGCTGGTGGCTCCCGTAATACACGCAACCGGTGTCATAGCTGAGAGCATACCGGCGAACCCACCGATTTGACCAGAGAAGCGGTGGACACACTGCCCGGGAGATCCTATCCTCGGGGACCGTGAGTAACCAAGAGCACCATGTTCCAAATCCCTATGTAGGTCATGAGGGCTACCACTGTTTCGGCTGTGATCCACATAATCCTCGCGGCTTACAGCTCTCCTTCACCGTAGACGGTGACACCCTCAAGAGCAGTTGGACACCCCGGGGGGAGTTTGAAGGCTATCCCGGTGTGATCCACGGCGGGATTCAAGCCACACTGGCCGATGAGATCGGTGGCTGGCTGATTCACGTAAAATTGGGCACCGCCGGTATGACCCGGGACCTTCAGATTGCCTATCACAAGCCCGCTCGTGCCGGTGACGGACCCTTTCAGCTCGCCGCAAAACTGGTTGAGCACACGAGGCGAGACGCAGTAGTAGAGGTCACCATTCACGGTGCCGGTGGAACTCATTTCAGTACCGCTCGCTGCACCTATGCCGTCTTCAGCCCTGAGGTTGCGCGCCGCAAACTGCACTTTCCCGGGGCGGAGGCGTTTCAGCCGGCCGATGGATAGATGCCGCGCCGGTGGGCGGGCGAACGCCGGCGGGCGAGCTATCACCTGCCGGGGATAGTAGCAGATGTGGCCTATCGCCGGGCGACGCTCTCCCGTTCCACGAGAGTCGGCTCGAAGACCAGTTTCATCGGGAGGCGCAGCGCCGTGGGCCGGTTGATTTCGTCCATGAGCAGCTTCGCCGCCCAGCGTCCGAGTTCGTACTTCGGGTGCTCAAAGGTGGTGAGGGGAGGATGCAGGAGTGACGTCGGAGCGTAGTTGTCAAACCCGATTACCGAAAGATCCTGCGGAATCGCCAGGCCATACTCATGAATTGCCTGATATCCCTGCATCGCGATGTGGTCATTAAAATAGAAGATCGCGGTGGGGCGCCGATCAAGCTCCAGAACTTGAGCGGTGAGAAGATATCCTTGTCGAAAATTGCGCGCCTCCTCTTCGTTGTCAAAAGAGACGACCAGGTCATCCCGAAAGGGGATCTCCGCTTCTGCGAGGGCGCGGCGGTACCCGGTAAAGCGGTCTTCTCCAGCCTGCACATCCCGTTTGTAGATAAGGGAGATCTCGCGGTGGCCTGCCTCAATAAGGTACCTCGTTGCCTCGTACCCGGCTCGGATATCGTCCACGGTAACGGTGGAAACGCGCAGGTTGGATATCCCCCAGTGGGTAGTAACGACGGGGATGCTCAACTCTGAAATCAGGCGCTGCATCGGGTGGTTCTCATCGATCTGGGTGTTCCGTGAGGGTTCCAAGATCAATCCTCTTGCCCCCTGATCAACCAGGCGCTCCACCGATTCGAGTTCACGCTGAGAATCCAGGTTACAGTTTGCCAACGCCAGGGAATATCCTTCAGCGGAGATCGTCTCCTCGATGGCGCGGATAATCTCCGGATAGATGTAATCCATGAAGAAAAAATTGATCAG
>CAZNRF010000036.1:0-15050 GCA_964575075.1 uncultured Spirochaeta sp.
TCCACCGCGTCATCCGCCACCAGGCGGTGTCCCCGCTCGATAAGCTCCAGAGCGGTTTCGCTCTTGCCGACACCGCTGTCACCGAGGATCAGCACACCGATGCCGAAGACCTCAACCAGCGTGGCGTGAATCGTCTCCCGGGCGGCAAAGACGTTGCCCAGGGCGCGGATGAGGCGCATCACGAACTCGCTGGTCGCCAGCGGAGTTTGAAGCACCGGGGAGCCGGAAGACTCCGCGATTTGGGTAAACTCTTCCGGAGGTTCCAGGCCGTGGGTGAACACGCACGCCGGGATCGACCGGCTGAAGAGTTGTTCCACGTTTTCGAGATTTTTCTCTGCCGTGAGCTTCTCAACGAAGGCGTGCTCACCACGTCCAAAGATCTGAACGCGGTCAGACCCGAAGTTGTCGAAAAAGCCGTTCAGCGCAAGCCCCGGCCGGTTGAGATCGGGGGTGACGATCGGACGGAGCAACCCCGGTCGCCCGGCCACGCAGGACAGGTCGAGATCATTGTGCTCTTTCAGGTCCAAATCCAGCAGGTCGAGGACGGTGAACTGCTTGTCCATCGCTAACTCTTGTGGTCCTGAATCTTATCTACCTCTTTGCGTACTTTCTGATCCACCTTATCGATGAGTTCATTTATCGCTTTGTGTAGTTCGTATCCGCCGTTCTTCACGATATCGTGCTGGCCCCAACGAAAATGTATCTTCGCCTCCAGGAGGTAGCTATGGTCTTTCTCTTTGGTGAGGGTAAAGTCCAGATCATGGATCTTGTCGGCGGCAAACTCAAGCTTTTGAGTCCGCGTCTCAATCAGGTCTTTGGTCAAGTCATCAGCATCGAAGTGTACCGATTTGATCGTCATGTTCATTCTTGTTCCTCCCGTGTTGCTCCGGATCATCGCTCGTAGGACGAGTCGATCTTGAGTTCTTTGCGATACTTGGCAACGGTTCGCCGAGCTATTTTGATTCCCCGTTGCGCCAGCAGATCGGAAACCTTCTGGTCGGAGAGGTGCGCGCCGGACTCTCCTTCTTGTTCCAGGATTTCTCGCACGATCTCTTTTACTCCCTCCTTGCTGTATCTGGATCCACCCGCGGAGGTTCCGGCCACACTGTTCGAGAAGAAATGCTTCAGCTCGAAAATGCCCCATTCCGTCTGCAGGTATTTCCCGGCGGTTACGCGCGATACCGTCGCCTCGCTTACCTCAACTTCGTTCGCAATATCCTTCAGCGTCAACGGTACGAGGTGCTTCTTCCCCTTGAGAAAGAAATCTCGCTGGAAATCGAGAATCGCCCGGGCGACTTTGAGCAGGGTCTGGTTGCGCTGTTCAATACTGTGGATGAACCACCGGGCGTCGCGAACACTGCGACCGGCGAACTGCCGGGCAGACTTGTCATCGCTCTCGGACACGCGGGCAAACGTTCTGTTGACCCCCAGGACGGGGATCTCCTCGTCATTGAGGACAAGCACAAACTGACCGTCCCGTTTTCGGAGTACGAGATCGGGAATCACATAGCGAGACTGATCACTGGAGTACAGCCGGCCCGGAAACGGATTCAGACTCCGAATCACCTCCAGCGACTGCTCCACATCTTCTTCGGTAATCGATAACGCTTTTGCGATGTCCCGGTACTTGCCCTTTTCCAGCGGCACCAGGTAGTCACTGATAATCTCCCGCACCCCCGGGGGAGGGTTTGGAACCTCATTCACCTGCACCAGGAGTGCCTCGTGATAATCACGAGTACAGCATCCCACCGGCTCAAAGGTCTGGATAACGGACATCATCGATTGAAGCGCCTCGTGGCGCGCACTATCCACGAGCGTGAAGGGGTCTTCCCGATGAAATCCGTTTTCATCGAGGTTGCGAATGAGCAGTTCTCCCAGATCGAACTGGCGCTGCTCCAGCGGCTGCAGCCGCAACTGCCACAGAAGGTGCTCCTGGAGAGACTCGGGGTGTGACAGCGCGTTCTCCATGAACATGCGCTTGCTGTTCTCATCCCCCTCATACCGACCGCCGGTACTGTACCCGGGGTCGGAAGAGTTCTCGAAGTACTCGTAGTCTTCCGCGGCGGCGGCGCGTTCCCGCTCGCCGTCCAGGGAAACCGTGGGACGCTCCCTGACAAGTTCCAGGGCGGGGTTGGCCTCGAGCTCTTCCTGAATACGGAATTGCAGGTCATGCAGAGGGATCGTCATGATCTGGATGCTTTGCAGGAGTTGCGGGGTCATCCGCAGTTCCTGTCGCTGGATCAGCGCAGGCCGTTCGTACTGCATGCCTTTAATAATGGGAGAGCCCTCAGGCTTTGTCAATTTACCGCGTGGTGCCGCCGGGTACCGCTCGTAGTCCTCGCCCAGATAAATGCGGCGGGCCGTCTCATTTGCTTTCATCTCTTCCCGTGTGCCGGCGACCACGATCTCCCCTTGGTGAATGAGATAGGTGGTATCGGAAATCGCCAGCGTATCCCGCTCATTGTGGTCAGTCACCAAGACGCCCATGCCCTCTTCCGCCAAGTGACCGACGATCGTCTTTATCTCGTATCGCGCTCGGGGGTCGATACCGGCGAAGGGCTCATCGAGCAGCAGGAACAGGGGCTCGATCGCCAGAGCGCGGGCGATTTCCGTCCGGCGGCGCTCACCACCGGAGAGCGTGTACGCCCGCTGCCGACGTAATCCGGCGATACCGAGCTCATCCATGAGACGATCTACCCGGGACCGTTTCTCCTCCGCACTGAGATCCCGCCGCGGCTCGAGAACGGCTGCGAGATTCTGCTCTACGGTGAGTTTCCGAAACACCGACGGTTCCTGTGGTAGGTAGGAAATTCCCAGACGAGCACGTTTATACATCGGGTAGCGCCCGATTTCATGCTCGTTGAAGTACACGTGGCCCTCACTGGGCGTGACAAATCCCACGATCATGTAGAAGAGGGTGGTCTTTCCCGCGCCGTTGGGCCCCAGCAGGCTCACCACCTGTCCGTTGGTCATGGAGAAATCGACTCCGCAGACTACCTCTTTCTTGCCAAATCGCTTGCGGAGGCCTTCCACACGGAGCGTGCCGGTGCGGGGCGTGTCATCACTCTTCATCGTCGTCCTCCACCACGATCTCCCCCCGGACCCGTCCCTGGAGCTCGATCTCTTCTGTTTCGAGGTTGAGGATAATACGCCCGGCTCGGTACTCGTCACCCTTCCAGTACACCACGGGAAATCCCGACAGCTCTAATACTTCGTCTTCCCGACGGTATCGCAGAAACTGCGCTCGGGCGGTGAGGTCATCGCGAAGCACGCGAACCGAGGACTGCACGAACAACAGATCACCCCCCTCCTGCGTTTCGAGATAGCCTCCCTTGAGCAGCAGTTCGTTCCCGTTATCCTCGACGGAGACGGCACCCCGGGCCTGGGAGTTCTCGGTGGTCCGATCAAACGAGACTTCATCGGCGGTAATCACCAGCTCCCGCTCGGTATCGGTGATGCGCACCGCCGTTCCGAGTTCGGCGTAGCGGAAGTCAGTTCCAGACAGGACGATCTCTCCCGCTTCCAGCGTGATCGCGTTGGAAACAACCCGGGCGTTACCCTCCAGGATCGTTCGCTCTCGCCCCTCGGCCAGCCGAACCTCGGTGCGGTCTCCCGAGAAGGAAAAGGTATCCGCATGAGCGGAAACCACGGACAGCGCGGCGATCGCGAGGGCAATCGTCAGACGAGCGCCTCCCGAGGGAAGTATCATTCCTCACTCCCATCCTGGTAGACGCCCTGAACGCCGCGAGAAAACGTAACACTGTTGCGGCGACCATCCACTTCCATTCCCCGACCTTCCACACGAGATCCGTCCTCGCGCTCCAGCAGAACGCGATCGTTCTCGGCACTGGTCAAAATACGACCCTCCGCCTCCCAGTATAGGGATGAGCTCTCGATCGTTGCATCCTCCACGGTGGAGTAGAACGATACGTTCCCGCGAAGCTCCACGTCTTCCGTGTTCAGGTCCAGCCGCGCCTGATCAGCACGACCTTCGAGGCGGAGCTCGCCGTCAGGACCAAACTCCGAGAATCGCACGTCCTGGAGCTCCTGATAACCCTCCTCCGGATAACTCGCGATTCGTGATGCCGAGAGATGGAGCTGGTTGTTGCGCTCAATAACCATATCCACATCCACCAGCTCCACCTGAGGAATACGCTCCTGGCTGTCTCGTTCCACCGAGGCGCCGCTGTAGTCAAAGGAGCACCCCGACAGGATTCCCAAACCCACCACGAGCCAGGCTCCCCGCAGATTAGGTATCACGAACCGTTCCGGCCCGCGTTTTTCCCGCAGCACCAACAAACTCCCGAAAAAGAGGATGCGCTTCCACCGGCTTCGATTTAAACTCCGGATGGAACTGAACTCCCACCCCGAACGGATGGTCCGGCCATTCCAAGGATTCAACCAGGGAGAAATCCTCAGTCACCCCGCCGGTGATCAGCCCCGCCTCGTTGAGCTGCTGGCGATACACGTTGGATACCTCGTACCGGTGACGGTGCCGCTCTTCCACGATCTCCCGCCCATACACGGCGCGAATGCGTGTACCCGGCAGCAATCGGGAGCGGCTTGCGCCGAGGCGCATCGTGCCACCGTAGTTCTTCACGTCTATTTGCTCCTCCAATAAACTCACCACCGGATAGGGGCCTTCCGGATTGAACTCGGTGCTGTCAGCCTCTTCAAATCCCAAGACGTGCCGGAAGAACTCGATCACCATGACTTGCATTCCAAGACAGATTCCCAGGTACGGGATGCCGTGGGTGCGGGCGTAGTTGGCAGCCATGACCATACCCAGCACGCCGCGCCCGCCGAATCCTCCGGGTACCAGGATTCCATCGATACCGGTAAAGACCGCATCCAGGGACTCGGCCGACTTTTCCAGCCGCTCCGAATCGATCTTGACCAGCTCCACACGACACTCGTTGGCGATGCCGCCGTGAAAGAGCGCCTCATCCACCGACTTGTACGTATCTGAGAGCTCGATATACTTCCCGACCACCGCGATACGAACGGTGCAATCTGAACCGGTGACGACATGCACCACGTGCTGCCATCCGGAAAGCTCCGCCTCCCCCGCTTCCACGTCCAGAAGTTTGAGCGCGGTACTATCAAGTCCTTGCCGGTGATACACCAAGGGAATCTCGTACAGCGTGGATGAGACATCATAGGCGGAGATGACCGCTTCGTTTTCAACGTTCGTGAACAGCGCAATCTTCCGGCGCAGATCATCCGGAAGCGCCACTGGAGCGCGGCACAGGAGAATATCCGGCTGAATACCGATCTCCCGCAGCTCCTTCACCGAGTGTTGGGTGGGTTTGGTCTTGAGCTCGCCGTTAGCCACTTCCGGGATAAGCGTAACGTGTACCGCAAGCACGTTCGTTTTACCCAGCTCGTGAATCATTTGCCGCACCGCTTCCAGAAACGGATAGGACTCGATATCACCCACGGTGCCACCAATCTCAACGATGGTGATATCTACGCCGTCCTCGTCGCCAACCTGGCGAACCCGCTGTTTTATGCGATCGGTGATATGGGGAATAACCTGTACCGTGCGGCCCAGGTATCGCCCTTCCCGCTCCCGCTGAATCACTTCCTGGTAGATCTGACCGGTGGTGATAGAGCTGTTGCGGGAGAGAGGCGAGGAGGTGAACCGGGCGTAGTTCCCCAAGTCCAGATCGGTCTCCGCCCCGTCATCGGTGACGTACACCTCCCCGTGCTGATACGGGCTCATTGTTCCGGCATCCACATTAATATACGGATCTACCTTAATCATGCGAACGGCCAGTCCGCGGCTTTCCAGAAGGCTTCCCAGGGAGGCGGCGGCCACTCCCTTTCCCAGGCTGGAGCAGACGCCTCCGGTAACGAAAATGTACTTGTTCATTCCGGGAGCTCATTATCATCACGGTTTCCGGCGGTGTCAACGAAGGCCGCGACGGCGCCCGTACTCAGCGTCTAATTGACAGCCCTGATACCAGGAATTACTCTTCCGGAGATACTAAGACGTCTGCGGGCGGCAAAAAGAAGGGCTATGTCTGAATTTCTCAGCGATTCCGATTTCGAGCGGTTTCGCACACTGATCTACGACGCAAGTGGGATACACTTCTCCGAGTCCAACCGTACCATTCTGGAAAGCCGGCTCAAAGAACGCCTCAGAGCCGCCAAGCTGGAATCCATTGGAGCCTACTTCGATCACGTGACGCGCAATCAGGACGAGTTGAAGGTGCTTCTGGATGCGGTTACCACTAATCTGACTCGATTCTTCCGCAACGCCGCCCACTGGAAGACCTTTGAAAACTACGTAGTGCCGGCTATCGTAACGCGCAAGAAAGGTGGAAGTGACCGAACCGTTCGGATCTGGAGCGCCGGCTGTTCTACCGGGGAGGAGCCCTACACGATCGCCATCGAGCTTCTGGAGCTCCTGCCGACGGGATTCGATTTCGAGATCCTGGCGTCGGACCTCAGCCTCAAATCACTTATGGTGGGGCAACAAGGGTTTTACCCGGACACACGAATGAACGGAGTACCCGAGCAATACCTGACGAAGTACTTCGACCGCAAGGACGGCGGGTACCAGATCAAGGATTACGTGCGGCAGAAGATCAAATTCGATTATCACAACTTGAAGAATGACAGCGGCAAGCGAAACCTTGACGTGGTCTTCTGCCGAAACGTCCTCATTTACTTTGACGAGACGGCCCAGAAAGCGGCGGTCGAACGGTTCTGGCAAGCGATGGCGCCCATCTCATATCTATTCATTGGACACAGTGAATCTCTCTTTGGCATGCAGACTCAGTTCAAATTTCTGAAGACGGACTGGGCGTGTATCTACGGGAAAGGAGTGACCGCGTGACCGAAATCGGCGTACTCGTAGTGGATGATTCCGCCCTGATGCGCAATTTGGTGAGCCGTATCATCAACAGTGCGCCGGATCTCACGGTAGTGGGCACGGCAATGAACGGTCAGTTTGCCCTGGACAAGCTCCCACGTCTGAATCCCGATGTGATCGTACTGGACCTGGAGATGCCGGAAATGAACGGCGTCGAGTTTCTCCGGGCTCGGAGAGAACGGGAGATCGACATCCCCGTAATCATTCTGTCTTCTATAGCCAAGAAAGGCGCTCAGGTCACGATGGACGCTCTGGCACTCGGCGCCGGGGATTTTATCACGAAGCCCTCCGGAGCGGTCTCCCACAATATTCACCAGGTTGGGGAAGAGCTCATCGCGCTGGTCCGGGGATTCGGAACGCGATACCGCAGGTCAAAAGGCAGCCGGGTGCCGGAGCCCCCGGTCGATCACGCGATCTCGCCCGGTCCCGTGGAGATCGACACCAGTGATCTCAGCGATGAGGACTCACCGCAGCAGGCGGCCACAAAACCGACGGGGCGACCACCGGCGGCAGAAAAAGCCCCCACCCCGAAGACAGCTCCCCCCGCAGCTCCCACCACGGGCAGAAGCTTTGACCGCACCCACGGGGCCATACTCAGAACCCCAAAGGAACGGCCCGGGACCCTCGAGCCCATCGTGCTGGGCATCTCCACCGGTGGGCCCAACGCCTTGCGCAAAGCATTTGCAGAGGTGAGCGGGGATCTGGGCGTACCGGTTGTAATTGTCCAGCATATGCCCGCAGGTTTCACCACGGAGTTCGCCCAGAGTCTCAACCGCGTATCGCCGTTGGAGATCAAAGAGGCTGCCGAGGGTGACCTCTTAAAGCCCAACCGTGTACTGGTCGCTCCGGGGAATTATCACATTGAGGTGGAACGGCGCTCCCTGGCGGGTATCGTACACCTCTCGCAGGAACCACCGGTGAACGGCCATCGCCCCTCCGCAGGTGTGCTGTTTCGCTCCGCTGCCCAGCATTACGGGAAACACGCGATGGGAGTCATCATGACCGGAATGGGTCGGGATGGAGCGTACGAGATCGGAGAGATCTACGAGGCGGGAGGAATGACGATCGGCCAGGATGAAGCGACCAGCGTGGTGTACGGAATGCCCCGGGTCGCACAGGAGGCGGGATATCTCCATCGCCAGGTACCCCTTCACGAAATCGCCTCCACGATGAACGATCTTGCCCGGGAGCTGCGCGGAGCGGCGGGCTGATACCATGGAAGGAACACTGGGCCGAAATCACCCGTTAACGATTCGCGACCTGGGCACGATGGACTACCGAACTGCCCTGGATCTGCAGCACACCCTGGTGGCCCAGCGGCAGCAGGACGCGATTTCCGATACCTTACTCCTCGTGGAACACCCTCCGGTGATAACGATGGGAAAGAGCGGGGTCCTGGAGCACGTTCTGGCGTCTCCGGAGGTCCTGGCCGCGGCGGGGGCCACGGTAGAGCGTATTGAACGCGGCGGCGAGGCCACCTACCATGGTCCAGGGCAGTTGGTGGGATATCCCATCCTCGACCTCCGCGCCCACTTGCGGAGCCTCAGGAAGTTTGTGTATCTCCTGGAAGAGGTGTTTATCCGCTACTTGCATCGGGAGTTCGCCATTACCGCTCACCGGGATGATGAACACCGTGGCGTCTGGGTGGATAACGAGAAAATCACCGCCGTGGGGATCGCCGTCAAACAGCGCGTCACCTTCCACGGCTTTGCCTTCAACGTACATACCGATCTCAGTCACTTTGACTGGATCATCCCCTGCGGTATCACCGACCGCGGGCAGACCTCCGTGGAGCAACTCACCGGGGATGCCCCGGACATGGAGACCGTCAAAGAAGGCGTCTCCCGCACCTTCGCCGAGCTTTTCGGTTACCGGTGGACGGGCATCAACTCCACCGGCTGAAGCTCCGGAGCAACCCCTTCGAGGGTATCGCTGATCACCGGAAGATCCGCCTCCGAACCACCCCGCCACGCCATCAGCGCCAGAATACCTACGGCGGAGCCCACCGCGATCAGCCCGTGCCACAGGGCGGAGTGAGGCGCAGCTTCCGCCCACCGCCACGTTCCGGCGGTGAGGGCGGCCCCGGTCGCAAGGGGAGCGACCAGCAGTTTGCCCACCGCGCGAAGCATCGCAGTCCCGGAATATCCCAGCTGCACCCGGTAGCCGTTGTGCAGGGTGCCCCTGAGGTGATCAGGGACACGCACTCGCATCTCGCGGAATTCGTGATCACAGTGGCCGCCGTCGGTTTCACACCGGCCACAGCTCGGCGGCAGCACCGAAACCACCGCGATACCCGGGGCCACCTCTCGATCCACAACGGTCACGATATCAGCCATTGCCGGCTCCACCCTTACCGTTTCGCCCGTTCCGTCCCCGCCCTCCGGACTTGCCGGTGCGGCGAGGGCCCGCGTCCCGCTCTTCCGGCGGCGGCGCGGAGCACTCCTCCCGGATCGCCTCAAACCCGACCACATAGCCGCTGGCCAGATCCAGATCGAGGATCGTCCCCTGCAGCTCCAGCTGATCCCAGCTTTCCTCGGAGCGCAGGGGAATCCGCGTGAGATACTTGCGAATCTCCGGTTGGGGGTCCATGCCACCCACGCTGTTCTGGCTGCCGGTCCGACCGGCATCGCAGATCACCGCAGTACCCGACGGGAACACCTGGGGATCGGCGGTTTGCACCCGCTGGCCGCTACCAAGCACCGCAGTGACTTTGCCGTCGGCGTGGTGGAACATCGTGTACTTCTCCGCGGTGGTGAGGGCGTGAAAATCCACGATTACTGCGGAGCTGTTCTTGCTCAGGCGCTCGAGGACGTTCGTGAGATACGTGAAGGGATTGCTCCCGTGGGTACGCTCGAATCCCGATTGCCCGAGGAGACTCACCACCGCCAGACGCACCTCCGGCGGCGCTGCCGACGGTGCTTCCGGATCACCGCCGGCGGGGCGATCCTGCGCGTCGTCGGCGGGTGAGGTCTCTTCGCCGGAGGCATCGTTATTTGCCCCCGCCTCCGCAGCGTTCACCGTGTAATGCCGCCATCCCCGGCCGGGCATTTCCGGCGGAAGGTTGGCGGGGCGAAGCATGTAGTACGCCTTCTCAATGTGTTCCGCCATGTCTTTCTTGAAGAACGTCATATCACCGCCGGTGATCACATCTACCCCGAGCTTTCTCAAATAGATGGAGTGGTTCTTGCCGATACCAAAGCCACCGGTGACGCCGTCGCCATTGGCGATAACAAAATCGATCTGTTTCTCTTTCTTGAGTCGCGGCAAGAGGGTTTTTACGGTGTAGAGCCCCGGCTTCCCGACGATTTCCGCGATGTACAGTATGCGCATGTGCCGAGTATCGTATCTTGCCCGGGCCGGGAAGACAATCCCGCCCGGATCGTGTTATATTATGAATAGGTGCCATGAATATGGACCGGGTTCGCTGGTCGTGAGACAGCGGATCATACCGGCGCTGCCGTATGGAGCGCACATTACCGACACAGGAGGTGTAGTATGCCTAACCGCGACTACCTCGATCTCGGAAGTCTGTTGGATCAGATCTTCCAGGCCACGGAGACGTTCACCAACTCCTTTGGTGACTTCGGATTTCAGTTTCAGAAGGATGCGGACCACCGCAATTACTATTCGGTCTATCCCTTTCCTCCGGCCAACATCTATATGCTGCCGGATCGCACCATGGTGTTTGAGTTTGCCCTGGCCGGCTATCACGACACGGACATCTCACTGGAGTTCCAGGGGGATAACATGGTGTTGTCAGCTTCCGCTCCGGATCAATCACCGGACAGCGAGGAAGTGATCTTCTTCAACCGGCGGCTCAAGTACAAGACGATTCCCGAGCAAAAGTACTTCGTTCCGGAGGACAAGTTTGACCGGGAATCGGCGAAAGCGGTGTTTAAGAACGGGATCCTGAAGGTCACGGTTCCGCCCCGGGAAGAGGTCAAGAACCCTCAGGGCGTGAAGATTGAAATCGTAAACGAGGACGACTAATATGCTATTTTGGATAATTGTTGGTGTTGCCCTGGGCTATTTCTTTAAACCACAACTGGATCGCGTGGTATATCGCGCGATCCAGGCGATCCGTGATAATCGGCGCAACTATTAGACGGCGGCCCTGAGCCGCCGCGCCGCTTCGGTAACAGACGGTCCGCCCGGGCTGAGGCTCGGGTTTCTGGATCGAACTCACGGTTACCGGCGGCGCATTCTCGTCGCCCGGAGCGTCCGGCTCCGGGCTCCCTTAGAACAGCAGCCGGAACCCGGCAGTCACGGCGACGGTAGCGATCGCGTTGGACGTATAGCGCTCATCGCCGCCGGCCACCGATTGCGTCCATGTATCGCGCGAGTTGGTGGCGGTTCCCTCCGCGCCGCCGCCGATGGAGCGCACCGTGAGGTACGCCTCGGTCATGGGGTGAATCCGCGCCCCCGCGCTGACGGCGGCGTCCCAGATCCAACCGGTAAAGGGGTAGTCCGCGCCGTTGATAAAGGCGTTACTGGCATAAAATCCGTCGGCCTCGCCCTCGAGCCAGTAGCCGGAAGGAAAGGTGTAGCGCGAGCGCGCCCGCAGTACCGGCACCGGTCCGGTGTCCTGGCTCACCACCAGCTGCCCTTCGGAACCGTCCGTCGGCTCCTGCGCCTTAAACCGAATGGAGGCGTTGCGAATCTGAAAGGAGATTCCCGCGTCCACCTCCCAGGGGGTAGTGTCCACGAAACGATACACGTAGGAGCCGCGCCAGAAATCAAAGCCGTACACCAGGTCCACCACCTGCCCGGTGGCAAACGTCTCGTTGTCGATGGTGAGGGTCTCCTCCATCTGCGTTACCGTCTCAAAGGTAAGCGGCTGGTAGAGCAAACTCACGTGGTGGCGTTGCCGTTCTCCGATTCCCACGTCGATGCGTAGGCGCTGGAAGGGAAACAGGATCTCCTGGCCACCCTGGGTCACATAGTCAAACTGATCGGTATCTTCCCCAAACTGCAGGGTGTGGTGCGGCACGTCCACAAATCCCAGCTCCAGGGAGGGCCGCACCGTGAGGGCTGGGGACGCAGGGGTCGATTCCGCCGACACATACGCCGGCACTCCCAGCCCCGCACACACCACCATCACCACTGCTATACGCGCCGCCAATGGGCGGCCGTAATTCATCGTTCCTCTCATACCTACGCCTCCAATGTCACATGAAATCCGCTGTGCCGTCGTACGTTCAGTACGGCACCACCATCCAGGATAAGATACTGTCCCCGGATACCGATGAGGGTACTCTCGAGGACCGGAGACTTCTGCAGATTGACCGATTTCACCTTTTCCGGTGGCACCGGCAGTGGATAGATGAGATGTTGCGGCGCGAGCCGTGCCGGCTCAAAGATATAAGGCAACAGGTCCGCTCCGTCGGCCGTGGAGGCGATAAGCTCCCTGATCCGCGAGAGTTCTCCCGCGAGATCGACGCCTTCCAGGAGCTGCCCCTTGAGCATCCGTTGCCACGCCGTGCGGTCCGTGTAGAGCTCCTTCAGGGCCACTTCGATCCGGCCCGCCAACTGGCGGTAGGGAACTTCCGCAATCTGAACCGCCCAGGCGGCCCCCTGATCCACCCACCGGGTGGGGATCTGGGTGAGGCGGGTTACGCCCACTTTCAGCGCACTGGAGACCGCCAGATACACCGCGTGGGGTTGGTTGTGGTGCGCCTCTTCCCACTGCGGGTCCCGGCCCCGCCCGAGGTGGGCCTCGCAGAGTTCCGGCTTGACGATACACTCCGCCGCTTCCGGGGCATCACGAAAACAGGGATAGCAGTATCCCTCACCAAAGAGCTTGTCCACGCTGCGGCCGCACCGCACGCAGCTCAACTCCCCGGTGTGTTCCAGCCGTATCGCACGACCCACCAGACGATTCAATCCAACCTCCGTGACATCGGCGGGGGGCTCACCCACGGCGGGGCGCGGTTCTTCGAGGCGCAGTTGATACTCGATGTTCGGTTGGGCAACCCCTTCGGACGGCGCGGCGTCCGGGTCAACCGCAACGGCCACCGGCATTTTGACGATCATTCCCTCGGCGTGCATAACCGCTATCCTACCGCCGCTTGCCCCGGACGGTACAGCCCGCATACACTGCCGCGCATGTATCGCTTGCTCGCTACCGATATTGACGACACGATTCTTGCGCCCGACGGGTCCCTACCCGAAGCCAACCGGAGCGCCTTGCAAGAGCTCCATCGGCGGGGCATCGCGGTGGTCTTCAGTTCCGGCCGCGCTACCGCGAGTCTTCGCCGCGTGGCCCAGGGCATTGTGGAACCCGCGGATGATGAATATCTGATCTCTTTTAACGGTGCCCGCGTGACATCGGTCCTCTCGGGAACGGTCCTGCTGGAGCACCTCATCGACGCCGAAACGATCTCGCAGATCGCCGCGTACACCCGGGACCACGGACTGCTCATTCACGGATATGACGGAGACACCTTCGTGGCGGAGCATACGGCACCGGGTCACCGGGAGCGGTCGGAACAGTACGCGGTCGACACGGGGATGCGCTCGCAGGCGGTGGCCGAGCTCGGAGCCGCCCTCCCGGGGGGCAGTGCCAAACTGCTGGTCATCGGGGATCACGAAGATCTTTCAGCGCACCGGCAGGCGCTGATCGACATCGGCGAGGGTCGCCTGGATGTGACGTTTTCCAAGCCGACCTACCTCGAGGTGGTGCCGGTGGGCATCAGTAAGGGAAGCGCCCTCACGGCGCTGGCGGAGCACCTGTCGATTCCGATCGCCGAAACGGTGGCGGTGGGAGACAGCCTCAACGATGTGGAGATGATTCGTGCCGCCGGCCTGGGCGTGGCCGTGGCAAACGCCCGGGATGAGCTCAAGGCAGCGGCCGACGTGGTGCTGGAACGTACCGCCGCCGAGGGGGCGATCCAGGAGCTTGCCGAACGCTACTTTCACACATAGGTTAGAGACACCATGACAGACATTCGTATCGCACTGCATCACCGGCGACGCCGGCTGGCGGTGCTGTTGCACCATATCACTCGTCTTCCCCGACTCCGCACCGGCGAACCGGCCTCCCGGCAGGCACGACAGGACCGCTATCTGTGGTCGCGTCTTACCACCCTGCATCGCCCGGCGCCGCGGTATGAACTGGTCGGTACGCGCCGGCTGGATTCGCTACCGGACGCCGAGGGGAGTTCGACATCGGATCGCATGGCCGGTGAGTCCCAAGACGCCGTGTGGGAGCTCCGCCTCCGCGGGCCCCGGGGAGTCCGCCACCGGGTGGGAGATACCGTGTTGGTGCGGTGGCTCAACGATCCGGCGCGGGTTGAGGCGGTGCTGCAGGAGTTGCACACCCCGGAGCAGGCCGCGCGCCCCAGCGGCGGAACCGGTCCGCTGCCGAGCGGCGGCGATCCCTCCAAAGATGGTCTCAGTCCCCCGCTGCGGCGAGAGCGAAAGTACCTGTTTGTGGGCCACTCCAGCGTGTTCCAACCCGGTCGGGCCCGGAGACTGCCGCTCCGCACCATACTCGAGGAGGAGCTGGAACTCTACACCGCAGCGCCGGAATTGCTGCGTCGGGTCGACATTTCAGGCGCCTCGCCCCTGGACCAGCTCGCCCCCGCGCAGGTCGGCAACGGTCGAGGAATCGACCTGCTCACCGTGCTCCGGCGGGCCGCCCCGGCGGTTACGCCGGACGGGCTGATTCGCCGGCAGGGTCGCAACAGCGCCCGGGCGTATTCCGTAAGTCGCATCGAGCACCACCCTCACCATGACGAGATCGAAATCATCGTGAGCGCGGTCCAAACGCGCCTCAAGCAGGTGGAAGGGCAGATCGTCTCAGTGGAAGGGCGCGCCACGGCGTGGTTTCGGCGGCTGGCGGAGATGGACCCGACGCCGGCCCGAAACGATGGCCTGACCGCGGCCCCGCCGGTGGTTCAGGCGTGGCGGCTGCGCCACCCCTGGCGGCTGGATGTGGTGGGAACCCGGCCGATGGTGATCATCGTTGCCGGTACCGGCATCGCCGGTGTACTGGCGTGGTTGCGCGATACCACCCCCAAGGGTCCCATTTGGCTCATCTACGGAGTGCGCAATTGGCAGACCCGCGGCCTCTACCAGGATGAACTATCCCGCTTGGCGGCGGAGGGCACCCTGGTTCGGCTCGATATCGCCGAGTCCCGCAGTGCCGAGCGCGGTGGTGCAGACAGCG
>CAZNRF010000037.1:0-15034 GCA_964575075.1 uncultured Spirochaeta sp.
ATGCGCAAAAAACGAAGCCTCCCCACTTGTGAATATCGACGGGGGAGGGCTATTTCTTTAACGCTCGTCGAGGTATTTCAAGTAGTGTTGGGCTATCGGGTCTTCCGGCTCAAGCTCAGCAACCGCCGAAAAGTAACGCCGCGCCTCTTCCGGATCGTCTTCTTTCAGCGCCAAGACTCCAAAGTTTGCCATGACCTTGGTGTTATCCGGTTCTAACTGCAGCGCATGTACGAGGTGGAGTCGCGCATGTTGATAGTCGCCGAGTTCCATTCTACAAATGGCGAGCTCGTTGTACGTGTCGGCGTTATTGGCACCTTGTTCCACCGCGCGATCGAAGGCGGCAACCGCTTCGTCGTACTCTCCGCGCCGGCGATGACCCCAGCCGAGCAGAAACCAGGCGTTCCATGCTGAAGGGTACCGCTCGAGAAACTGTTTAATCCGGACGATTCCCGTTTCTTCATCCCCCATTCGGATAAAGTCGTACGCCTCCTTAAACAGCTGATCCAGAAGATTCTGAGACTCTATTTCATGGATTATGCGGCGGGCATGAGAGATCTTTTCGTCCTCTTCACTTTCTTCCACAAACCGCAGAAGCTGCGTGTGCGCCGCATCGTAGTTGCGAATCTTCGCAAAGAACATCCCTGCGTTCAGATATACATCAGCGGGGAGATCCTCCCGTTCCAGGAGCTCTCGGTACGTCTGGTACGCACGGTCGAGATACTGCTGGGACCGCGTCTCGTCGCCGATGCGCTCCAACGCATCCGCTCGCTGTTCAAAGGAGATCGCCAGATTCACGGGGCCCTCGACTCGGTCCGGGGCGAGTCCCGTCAGAGCCTGAAAGACCTCCTCCGCCACGGGAAAGTTCTCATTCTTCGCGGCGATGATCCCCGTTTCAGACAGTTCGGTTACCATCTGCGGCCGCATGTGCTCGATAAACATTCGGTAGTATTCCGCATCATCATGATCAGACTGGTGGGCGAGGACCTTCAGCATTCCAGAGAGGATCATCTCCCAGCTGAGCTCTTCCGGGTTCCAATCGGTGGGGTTGCCCCCGGTATCAACCGGTAGCATCGCAGGAGGGGAGTCGGACAGCTCTCCAAGATGGTGCTGGAAGCTCTCTGGGATCGAAATGAACACCACCTGGCTCATCGGATCGTCGGCGAATTCACTCATAATAGGGGACCTCGTTTCTGTTCGTATTAGGAGGAGCCGCCGGATTTGGACTCTTTTCCGGCGGGCGCTTTGATTGGGCGGAGATATTCGCTGAGCCGCATCTTGTACGGCATCGGGGTCTGACTTTCTTCAAACTGTACCGCAAATGCGGCGATATCGGTGCGGCCTTCTACCGGTTCAAATCGGATGATTTTGCCGTGAATCGTGATCATCTCTTCCGGGTCCTCAAAGAAGAGGTAGACCGTAGTGGGTTTATTTACCAGAAATTGGGGTACTCCCGGCATGATGATCTTGGTGCCACCGAACGAAAGATCCCGGAGGAGCGCCTTGCGTGGGACGTTGTCAACCACGACCTTCGCGCCCTTTGAGGCAAGCCTGAGCTTTTTGGACGAATCGGGAGTGATAATGATGCGCTCTTCCCGGCGTCTCTGAGATGCAATCCCCGCTTCCAGTATGTTTCCCAGCCGCTCGATGAGATCATCCGGGGGACGTTGGGTGAAGGTGAGATTGAGAAAGCTCAGCGCTTTCTCCGGTTCCCCGTAGGGTGACACACCAACGATGCGGGCAGACACGAAGAAGGCGAGAGGGTCGGTCTTCTCCCGCTGAATAAAGCTGAACCGGAGAGACACGGTATTCTTTGACTTCTGTAACGTTTCTTTCAGCGCAGGGGTCATGGTGGTGATTACCTTTGCTTCCCGCATGGAACTGGAATAGATAATGCATGGCCACTGGTAGCCGAGGGCCTTAATGAACACCTGCTTCGTGTTGAGTAGCAGCGCGCGGATCACCTCTTTCGTGAAGGTCACGTCCGCGTTCTGGAATTGTTCGTAGTAATGGGAGATTTGCTGACTGGTTGTCACGGCCATGAACGAGTGACAGGGTATGCCTTCAGCGGGAGGTTGTCAATCTTCAGTCGGGTCGGAAAGTGGCAGGGATGCGTCAATATTGGAAATGATCCGGGTGGTAATCCGCTCTATCTCGTCCGCGTCCTCCGGGGCAATCCGTACGGATCCGGAGGAGCTGCGATTCTCGCGTTCACTGAACAGTTCATCCGTGACGAGCAGTGCCGCAAGGATCGACTTCTTGAGGGGATCGCCGGTAGCCACGGTCTGTTCGATTTGTTCGACTCGGCTACGAAAATGCTCGAGAAGCTGCTCTATGTACTCGGGGCTTTCATCTGACTGGATCTGAAATGACGCCCCGAGTAATTCGATTCGCATCATGGGTTTTAGAAGATGTCGAGTTCAGGGCTCCCGTCTGGAGATTCGTCTTCCTGCTCCTCGTCTTCCTGCTCCTCGCCTTCCGGGGCGATGTTGGGCTGATCGGACTGATCTGACTCATCCGACTGACCATGCGCCGGCTCATGAAGAGCTTCCAGGGGCTCCTGGTGCTCATCGGTCTCCGGAGCAGCCGCTTGGACGATTCGCGATTCTCCGGTATCACCGGCAACCGCGTCTTCTACCTCGTCAAGCTGATGCAGAGCATTCAGGATGCCTTGCTCAATTTCTGCCTGATTCGACGAGAATCCTTCAACTCTCTGTTCGAGTTCAGCAATCTTATCTTGATACGCGCCGAGTCGCTCACGTAACTCGGAATTTTCCGAGCGCAGCTCGCTCATGCGGGCGATCACCTTTTGTACGCGCTGTTCCAGTAATCGGACTTGTTCAATATTCACCATAGTTGTGACGGCAAAAAAAAAGCCGGCTCAGCTTTTCAGCTGAGCCTGCGCTGTTGAAACCAGTTCGCGAAAGGCGTCGCGATCTTCTATAGCCAGGTTGGATAACGCCTTGCGGTTGATGGTGACCTCTGCTTTGGTGAGCCCTTCCATAAACCGTGAGTACGTAATGCCCTCGGCCCGACATGCGGCGTTGATCCGGGCGATCCATAACCGGCGGAACTCCCGGCGGCGCACCTTTCTGTCTCGGTACGCATACTCACCCGCTTTTGTCAGGGCATCCTTGGCGGTGCGATACAGGTTCTTGCGACGTCCCCAATAGCCTTTGGTTTGGGATGTGATTTTGCGGCGACGGTCTTTCCGACGCGTGCCGTCTACTGCTCGTGGCATACTCTACCTCTCTCGATGTATCTGTCTTAGCCGTAGGGAAGCAGCTTGTGGGCGCGTTTCTGCTCAGCGGGACTCAGAAGTCCGGCTTTGCGAAGGTGCCGCTTCCGCTTGGTGGATTTCTTGCTCAGAATGTGGCGAAGACCTTGTTTCTTGTACTTGACTTTGCCGCCGCCGGTGACATGGTAGCGCTTCGCCGCGGCGCGGCGGGTTTTCATTTTTGGCATGAAATACTCCTCAACAGTGTTAATCAGCTGACAATCTCAGCCAGTGCCCTTGCCACTCGGTGACAGAATCATAGACATGAACCGACCTTCCATCGCCGGTCGACGGTCCACGTTGTACGGAGTGTCGAGCATTTCCAGGATCTTCTCCAGAACATCTCTGCCCAGCTCCGTGTGGGCCAACTCTCGACCGCGGAATCGGATGGTAACTTTCACTTTCGAGCCTTGCTCAAGAAAGTCCTTAATATGCTTTGTCTTGAACTCAAGGTCGTGTGATTCGATCTTGGGTTGCATACGGACTTCTTTCAACTTGAGAAGCTTCTGCTTCTTTCGCGATTCCCGGGCGTTTTTTTCCTGCTCAAACTTAAACTTACCGTAGTCAAGCAGCTTGCAAACGGGTGGTTTGGCCTGCGGCGCCACCTCTACCAGGTCGACTTCCTGCTCTCGCGCCATCTGGAGTGCTTCGAGCGTGGGCACTATCCCTAGCTGCTCGCCCTCACTGCCGATCAGTCGTACTTCCCGTACACGAATCGCTTCGTTGGTGCGTAGATCTTGCTTGGCCAATATACCTCCCATGTTTTGAGTGCTGAACTACAGGTCCGACAACATATCATCGCCACCGAAAAGAGTCAAACGCCGTCGTCCCGTCTTGTAATGAGGCAGCATACTTCCGTTGCGATCAGATTTGGAAGTAGTCGCGGTACGATTGTACGGCGGTGTAGAAGAACTTCCCGGAGGATCGTGATACCCCGCTCGCGACACAGCGAGACGAAGTCGTTTCGGGTAAAAAAGTGGATGTTCGGGGTGTCGTACCAGGAAAAGGGGATGTTCTTGTTGACCGGCATGCGTCCTCCCAGGCCTAACTGGACGCGGTTAATGAAGGACGCAAAGTTGGGAAAATTGACGATTACATGGCGCCCTACACGAACCATTTCGTCCAGGAGGAGATGGGGTTTGCGTACCTGCTGCAACGTTCGGCTGAGAATGACGTAGTCGTACGCGCCGGTGGGATGGTCTTTGAGCCCCTCGTCCAGGTTTCCGTGAAAGACACTGATGCCCTTCCGAATACACTCCTGGATCGAGCGATCATCGATGTCGACGCCGCGACCGTACACTCGGCGCTCATCATGGAGTCGTTCCAGGAGTGTGCAGTCGTCACAGCCCAGGTCGAGGACGGTGGCACCCTCGGGCACCATATCTACGATTACATCAAACACGTTCATCTTTTTTTCCCCGTAAGAAACGCGGTAATCAACTCACTTTGCAGACTCGCTTCCAGCAGAAACGAATCGTGCCCGTAGGGGCTCTGAATCTCATTGAACGATACATCTTTGCCCGCTCGCGCCAGGGCGTAAACGATTTCTTTGGATTGTTCCGTGGGAAAGAGCCAGTCCGACGAATACGAAAGGACGAGAAGGGCGCTACGGACGCGCTCCATCGCCGAGGCCATACCTCCCCAGGATTCCGCGAGATCGTAGTAGTCCATCGCTTTGGTGAGATAGATATAGCTGTTGGCGTCAAAACGATCAACAAACTTCTCTCCCTGGTAGGACAGGTAGCTTTCCACCTCGAACTGGTCGTCGAAGGCGAGCCCTCCCGGTCGACCCGATTGAAAGCGCCGGCCGAACTTCTGGCGCATCGATTCGGAGGAAAGATAGGTAATGTGGCCGACCATCCGGGCGACCGCCAACCCCTGCGCCGGGGGAGGGCCCCCGTAGTAGTTGCCGCCGTTCCACCTCGGATCCGACATGATCGCGTTGCGGCCCACGGCGTTGAAAGCGATTCCCTGCGAATTCAGCCGGGACGTTGAGGCCAGTACGATCGCCCGCTCCACAACATCGGGAAACCGTACCGTCCATTCCAGCGCCTGCATGCCTCCCATAGAGCCGCCGGCTACCGCATACAGCCGGGAGATGTCGAGCTCGGCGATGAGTCTCCGCTGAACTTCCACCATGTCACCGATGGTAACGACGGGGAAATCCAGGCCGTACGGGGCGCCTGTCCCGGGGTGTATCGAGCCGGGCCCGGTAGTTCCCTGACAGCCGCCCAGCACGTTGGAGCAGAGCACACAGAAACGATCGGTATCGAACGCTTTGCCAGGACCGATCATGTCATCCCACCAACCGGGCCGAGTCTCATGCGCAGCGTGGAACCCGGCGGCATGGGCATCCCCGCTGAAGGCGTGGAGCACCAGGATTATGTTGTCCCGTCGGTCGTTTGGCTCGCCATACTGCTCATACTGGACGACTACTTCCGGCAGTATCTTTCCGCTTTCCAGCACAAAGCCTTCCGGTGGTAGCGTCAGTGATAGTTGATGCGGCGCCAAGATGCCGATCGATTTCCGGTCCATCTATCCTCCTGTGATACCCATAATCGGGGAGATCAGCGGTGCTTAACGTATTGGTTGCTTGTCTTCTATGCAAGATCCGTGTAACGTTGCCGGGCATGACAGTCTTTCTGATCCTCTCCGTACCGCTGGCTGCGGTGAGCTTCTTCACATTGATTGGTCCCCGGTTTAGCGGGACACCGCTCCTTCTGTCAGACATTCGCACCCGTCGGCTTACCATACGGAATCCAATCGTCACGGCGGCGGTGGCGTTCGTTCCTATGTACGCACTCTATTGGACCATCGGCGCCGATGGATTCTCGTATTCCCCGGGAGGATTGTTTCTGCATGCATTGCTCCGGGATTACTTCGGGTGGTTTGCGCTACAGTCTACCGTTTCGTTTCTTCTGGTTCATCGCGCGAGGAATCTGCCTGAGCAGGAGCAGTACGTGATTCATCTGATGGTAGCCTCGGTTCTGTTATTTCTGCTCTCGATTGCGGAGGTGATCACCGCTGGACCGGCGATGACGGCGGGAGCACTGTTCTTGAGACCTTTGGCCCGCATTGCATTGCTGGCCCTGATCCCGGTGGCGCTGACGGTGGCTGATAACGCGCAGGGTGGAGGATGGGCGGTTTTGGCACTTATTCTCCAACCGATACCCGCCGCCGCGGTTGCGATGCTTTTTGAATGGATCCGACCGGTCGGCGCGGTGTTTACGCTTCTCGGGCTCCTGCTGGCGACCGCCGGCGTAATTTGGGCTATGCTCTGGAGAGAGACGGAGGCGGCCGATCCGGTCGGCTGAAATCGTCGCGGTCCACGGAAACGGACCGGCGGCGATCGTTATGTTTAGTGGTTCTGCAACCGATACTGATGGTGTATGATGGTTTGACAAAGGCGAATACCGGTTTCTATAATATCCGGAAAGACAGCCTACCATCAAGATTCAAGGATGAGCGTGATAAGGAGTTGAGCATGAGAATAGGTCGCCTGCTCGGTATTGGCCTTGTCGTTGTGCTGCTGATACCCACAGCTATTGCAGCACAGCAGCAGGCAACGACCAACAACCAGTCGATCGTCATAGAGGACTTTGACAATCCTGACGAAAGCCGCTGGGACGTACGGGCCGGCAAGTTTATTGCCGATGGGTACCCGCGGATGTCTCACGTGAATACCTGGCCGGAGGCACTGTATCGTGAGGAGCCGGAAGACACAACGCTGCGGGCGTTGGGTGTTCAGGCGGCCTTTACCCGGCAGGGTTATAATTATGTCGAGTTCATCCCGGTCGAGGAAGATGACGAAGGTGAGATGGTACCTCGGGGGATTTCGATCCCCGGCCAAGTCACCAACATGGATATGTGGGTGTGGGGATCGAATTTTGACTACTATATCGATGTCCACGTTCGGGATTACCGCGGCATGGTCCACGTCCTCAAGATGGGGGACATCGATTTCCGGGGCTGGCGCAATTTGCGTATCCAGATTCCTTCCTGGATTCCCCAGACATCTCGGTATACGGCGGAGCTTCGCGGTGGCGAGTTCGAGTCTGATCTCCGTACTCTAGAGCTTGTTAAGATTGTGCTCTGGACGAAGCCCACGGAACGGGTAAACGGCTTTTTCTTATATTTGGACGAGATCAAGGTTGAGACGGACATGTACCGGGATCCGTTCGATGGTGAGTTGCTCCGGGATCCAGAGGCGGTACAGCAGCTCTGGTCCGATGCAGAAGGCGAGGGATTGTAAACGATGAGAAGATACGTATTACTCTCACTTATTGTCGCGGTCTTTGCCGTGCCCATGGGATTCGCTCAGGATACGGATGTTGATCCTGCAGAGCTCGGTGTAGATTCCGCGCAGCAAAATCTGCAGGAGATTTCGATCAGTCGGTTTGAGGATCCAGGTTTCTGGCTCTCTTCTATTCCAGCGGATCGGGGACTGGTGATGCACCGGCGTTTGGCGGGTGCTCCGGCCGACAAAGAACCGTTAGAGGGTGAAGAAGAGGTCGGTGCTGATGCCACTGATGAGAACGTAATCGGTTTGAAGGCTACCTTTTACCGCCGTGGCAGCGTGGCAGTCTCGTTACGACCGAATCGGCCTTTGGCGGTGCCCGGCATCGTGAAGACCCTTTCCATGTGGGTGGTCGGAAGAAATTTCAACCACCGGCTCAGCATTGTAGTGGAAGACTATCACGGGAACGTGAACGTGCTGCCGATGGGACGACTGAACTTCAGTGGATGGAAGCAAATGACGGTGGCGATTCCTCCGACGTTGGAGCAGCGCAATCCGCATTACAACACCGAGACCGGGATCAAGATCCTTGGATTGGTGATCGATGCGGACATTGACGAGGCCTACGGTACCTATTACGTATACTTCGACGATCTGCGGGCTACGACGGATCTATTTGCGGAAGTCAGTCGCGATCCCGACGACATGATCGATAACTGGTGATCTATCGTTGACAAACGCGCAGCGCACCGGCTGCACGTTCATATTCCGGATGTCGTGAGCCTCCTTCCGGGAGGCTCATTTTGTGTGATGTGAGTGGCAAGTGCAGGAAAACAGTAGAGATCTGCTCCGCAGTGCGTACTTCTTTCGCAACCTCGATGATACCGTGCTCCAGGCCGTGGCGGAGCGGTGTGATGCTGTACATTTCGATCAGGGTGCGATCATTTTTGAGGAGGGAGACCAGGGTGATCGGCTGTTTATCGTGCTCTCCGGTGAGGTGGAAGTCTGGAAGCACGCGGAAGCGGATGACGCGAGTCTTCTTGCGCGCTATGGTGCGGGCCGTTTTTTCGGGGAGATGGCACTGGTAGATGAGCTTCCCCGCAGTGCGACGGCGGTTGCTGCCGCGCCAAGCGAGCTTCTTTCTCTCCAACGGCGGGCGTTTGTGGAGCTGGTGGAAGCGTTCCCTCAGCTGGCGGAATCGGTCATGCGATCGCTGTCAGCGATTGTCCGAGAGAGCAACGACAGCTTTGTCGCAGACCTCCATCACCGCAACCAGGAACTCGAAGCTGCCTATCAGCAGCTGGAACTGGCTCAGCAGGAACTCCTGGAGCATGAGCGACTTTCCAATCTGGGTAAGATGTCCAACATGATTCTTCATGACATCCGGAATCCGGTGGCCGTTTTAAAAGGCTACGCGCAGGTGTTGGCCGCGGCTGCGGATGACCCGCAACGGGTCGCTGAGATCGCCGCTCGGATCGGGACGGAAGCCGCCCGTCTGGGGCATCTGTCGGGGGAGCTGCTCGATTACGCTCGCGGTGAAGTTCGCCTCGATATGTCGGTGATCGCCCCCTCCCGCATTATCAGGGAGGCGCGAATCTATGTGGATGAGCAGATCAAAGGGTCCGATATTACGCTGACCGTGAACGTGATTGATGACACGCCGTTTGTCGCCGATTATCAGCGGATGGTTCGGGCGGTGCTCAATCTATTGGATAACGCGCGAATCGCGTGTAAGAACGGTGGGCGCATAATCGTCGGGGTGACTCGCAGTGGGAACATGGTTGAGTTCACCGTAGAGGACACCGGGGAGGGCATGAGCGAGGCCACCGCGGCGCGCATGTTTGAGCCGTTCTTTACCACTTCGAACCGGGGTGGAACCGGACTCGGGACGGTGATCGTGCGCAACATTGTGGAGGCCCACGGGGGCAGTCTGTTTGTGGCCTCTCGTGAACGGGTGGGAACGAAGGTGACTGCCCGGGTGCCGGCGGGACTTGCTCCCTAACCGCGTTCGGTGATCGGTACCCCGATCATCCGGGCGAGGTTCGCCGCAACGGTCTGTCCGAGTTCCTCCGGGGATGTGCGGCGGAGTTCCGCGACGCGCTGCACCGTGTGCGGAAGCAAGCCCGGATGATTCGATTGCCCCCGCACGGGATGAGGAGCGAGAAACGGGGCGTCCGTCTCGAGGAGGAGTCGGTCATCAGGGACCAACTGGGCCGCCTCCCTGAGCGAGGTGGCGCTCTTGAACGTAACATTCCCGGCGAAACTGATGTACATACCCGCATCCAAAAACGGACGGACCCACTCCGGCCCGCTGCTGTAGCAATGCATCACACCCATTTCTGAGAGTTGGGCGTTGCGAATCATCTGCAGAACATCCTCGTCTGCCCCACGATTGTGCACAATGATCGGAAGTCCGGCGCGTCTGGCGAGCTGCAAATGGCTATCAAAGAGCTCTCTTTGTCGTTCCCGGGGTGCGTACATCCGGTACCAGTCCAACCCCGTTTCGCCGACGGCATGATACCCGCCTCCCTCGATTTCTCGCTCCACCGTCTGTAGTGCCGTCTGCCAATCCTCGCGATCTGTTCGGCTGGGGTGCAATCCGCAGGTGTAGTACACACCGGGAATCGATCCCGAAAGCTGTCGCTGCCGCGCAGGATCTTCCGGCTCGATCGCTACATCCAGCAGAGGACCAGTGTACGTGTCACGAAAGGCTCGAAGAAGTTGAGTGGGGTCCATGCCACGATCCTGCATGGCGGTACTGTGAAAGTGACTATCCGATAGGAAGTGGGTTTGCGATCCTGCGGTCATGAGATGAGGCTACGCGACAGCGCGGCTGTACGGCAAGGGGAGATCAATTATTGGGGTCGTAATAGTTACATACAAATGGAAATACACCCTGCACCATCCGTTATATTTCGTTGCCGATACTGAAATTGAGGGTCAACCCAAATAAGCTGGCGGTAAATTACGATCATTGCGCCGTTTATAAACTTGACTCTACGAGTAACCGTGAATATACTTCGTGAACGAAACTTTGAATCATAAGGAGAATCGTAAAATGAAAGCAGGGTTTACGACGCTAGTGACTCTTTTAATCGCCGGTTCCGTTTTTGCCGCCGGCTCCCAGGAGGGCGATACACAGACAATTGTCTTTGCAGATAACAATTATGAGAGTATCCAGGTACATAACCGGATCGCCGCCTTCATTCTCGAAAACGGATACGACGGGTATTCGGCAGACTACATTCCTGGTGACACGATTCCCCTGATTAACGGCCTTGCCGCCGGAGACATCGATGTATACATGGAGTCGTGGCACGAGAACTTTCAGGATGTGTACGATGAGCTCACCAGCTCAGGTGAAATCGTAAACGTTGGAGCCAACATGCCTCCCGCTCCGCAGGGATGGTACGTGCCCCGCTATATGGTAGAGGGCGATCCCGATCGGGGCATCGACGCCGTCGCACCGGATCTAACGTCCGTGTCGGACCTGCCGGCATACTGGGAGCTCTTTCGGGACCCGGAGAACCCTGACCGGGGGCGCATTATCGTAGGACCGCCGGGATGGAAAGCGACTGAGATGAGCCAGGAGATCATGGAGGACAACGGTCTGTACGAAACGTATACTGATGTCCTTCCCGGTTCAGGTACCGCTCTGGCGGCATCGATGACGAGCGCCTACGAGCGCGGCAATCCGTGGGTCGGATATCACTGGGAGCCCACGGCGATTATCGGCCGGCTCGACATGGTCCTCCTCGAGGGAAGCGAGTTTCCCCCGACATCGGTTGATATTCTCGTAAACGGTGAATTTCACGACTCGAATCCTGAGGTCATCGCCTTTCTTCAACGGTATGGAACCACCCTCGAACAAAACAACGTGATGCTGGCAGAACTCCAGGATGAGGGCCTCGACTTTCAGGAGGCTGCGGAGTTCTTTCTTGTTGAGTATGAAGATACCTGGACCCAGTGGGTCGACGATGAGGTGGCCGAACGGGTGCGAGGGGCCCTTCAATAGAAGAGTCATACTCGATTGAGAAGCGGCAGGGAGGTAGCGTGGACAGCGAGGCGTTTGTTGATGTCCAGAACATCTGGAAAGTATTCGGGAAAGAACCGAAAAGGGTTCTGAAGCCTGATTATCGCGGTCTGAGTAAAGATGAGATCTTGAATCGGACCGGAGCGGTTCTTGCGATGCGGGATATCTCGTTCACCGTAGAGCGAGGTGAACTCTTCGTGTTGATGGGGCTGTCCGGCAGTGGAAAATCAACACTGATCCGCACGTTCCTGCGATTAGTAGAGCCTACCAGTGGCTCGATTACCGTGGGGGGGAGCGATGTAACTGCGATGGATAGCGATGCGCTTCAGGACTTTCGGCGGCATCGCGTGAGTATGGTCTTCCAGCACTACGGTTTGTTTCCCCACTACACGGTTGTGGAAAACGTGGCGTACGGGCTGAAAGCCGGCGGCGTGTCGGAGCCCGAGAGGATCGATCGGGCCCGGAGCACCCTCGCCACGGTAGGGCTGACGGGATGGGAAGAGTACTATCCGCACAGTCTTTCCGGAGGAATGCAGCAACGGGTGGGCCTGGCTCGGGCATTGGCAACGGAACCCGATTTGCTGCTCATGGATGAACCGTTCAGCGGACTTGATCCCTTGATCCGCAGACAGATGCAGGATGAATTGGTAGACCTCCAGGATTCCTTGCAAAAAACGATCATCTTTGTCACCCATGATTTGCATGAGGCGCTGAAGCTGGGTGATCGGATCGCGATTATGCGAAACGGTGAGATCATTCAGGTGGGAACGCCGGAAGATGTGGTAACGGCCCCGGTAGACGAATACGTGCGGGAGTTTGTGCAGGATGCATCGCCGGCGAAAGTACTCACCGCTGATCACGTTCTGGAAGATCCGGAGGTACTGCTGTACGCCTGGGAGGGCCCGAAGACGGCGCGCCGAATTCTTGTGGACAATCGGCGGGAGTGGGCGTTCATGGTGAACAAACATCATGAGTATCTCGGCGTCGTCAGTATAGATGATATCGACACCCAGAAGCCGTCGTCGGTTGAGGACCTTCGGCGCCTTGCCCAAAAAGGCATTGGGACGTGTGAACCGGATACATTTCTGGAAGACCTCTTTTCCATTGCGGCAGAGTCGCCGTATCCGATACCGGTCATCGATGACAAACATCGTCTAAAAGGAGTGGTACGATACCGTGCGATTTTTGACAGCTTGAGCCGAACCGCCGCGCATGGTGAGCGTCAATCGGAGGTCTCTCTTGTTTGAGTTTCCAGAAACGGTGCGAATCCCCTTGGGGGATTGGGTTGATGGTCTTATGGACCTCCTGTTGCAGAATCTCGCATGGCTGTTCGACTTCATCGGTGCCGTGGGGCTTCAGGTGCTTCTTGCCGTGGAGGCCGCTCTCGTATTCGTTCCGTGGTTTGTGATGATTCCCCTGGTTGGGCTGCTATCGTGGCGCGCCCTCGGGAGCGTGAGGTCTGCAACGGTGATGATGGTAATGCTGTTCATGGTGGGAAGCTTCGGCTACTGGCAGCTTGCGATGAATACGCTGTCCGTGGTTATTGTCTCGGTGATTATCTCCATCTTTCTTGGGATTCCGATCGGAATTCTGATGGCCCGAAGCGATCGATTAGAGAGAGTGCTGAAACCGGTTCTTGACGGCATGCAGACGATGCCGACCTTCGTGTACCTGATTCCCGCCCTCATGCTCTTTGGATTGGGACGAGTTCCGGCGACCTTTGCTACGATCATCTACGCGATTCCTCCGGTGATACGCCTCACCAACGTGGGAATCAGGGAGGTTGCCTCCGATGTTGTGGAGGCTGCCCGAGCTTTTGGATCCAGTCACCGAGAGATACTGTTTGACGTACAGCTCCCTCTGGCTCGACCTTCAATCATGGTGGGCATCAACCAAACTACCATGATGGCCCTCGCGATGGTCGTCATTGGCTCGATGATCGGGAATCGAGGTCTTGGAATGGAGGTGTTGCTCGCCATCAATCGTGTGGAGATTGGACAAGGGTTCGAGGCGGGGCTGAGCATCGTATTCCTGGCAATCATTATCGATCGAATCACCAACTCCTTTGCGGCGAGCAAATACCAGGAATCACGGAATGCGGAGTGACCATTATGTCTGAAGCTGAAGAACTAGATCGATCCAGACGCACCACTCATGCTCGTCGCGTCGCTCGACTCGTAGAGCAGCTGCACCACGAAGGGATACCCCGCGGCATCGTGTTGGACGCGATTCGCTACGTTCCTCGGGAGCGGTTTGTCCCGGAGGAATCCCGGGATTCCGCCTGGGAAAACCGCCCGATAGATATTGGAGAGGGCCAGACGATCAGCCAGCCGTATACGGTTGCGTACATGCTGCAGCTGGCGGAAATCGGGCCGGCTCAGCGCGTGATGGAGGTGGGATCCGGCTCCGGGTACGTGACGGCCCTTCTGTCGTATGTTGTCGGTGATCCCGGACTGGTCACGGGGATCGAGTATAACGACCGATTGTTCCATGAGGCGCAGCAACGATTGAATGAACTCGGACTCGAAGCGGTGCACCTCGTAAAGGGCGATGGAAAAAAGGGCTGTGCCCAGCGTGCTCCGTACGATGCCATACTTGTCAGCGCCCAGACAGACCATGTGCCTTCGATTCTGATGGACCAGCTCGCCCTGGGAGGGCGAATGGTCGTACCAGTGGATGTCGGCTCATACGCTGCGATGACACGGATCCAGCGCACAGAAAACGGCTTCCACCAGAGTCGTCACGGGGCGTTCCAGTTTGTTCAGTTGCAGTAACACCCTATTCCATATCCAGGGGCGATGCGGTATTCAGTCTGCCCGTCCGGCACAGCCCTGAATACCATCTGCCGCTGGCCTTGATCGTACGTTTTTGGGTCTCGTAGTCTACGTGGATAAGACCAAATCGTTTGCTAAATCCGTAGGACCATTCGAAATTATCCATCAACGACCACACGAAATATCCCCGTATGTCTGAGCCGGCGTGAATAGCTCGATGTACGCGTTCGAGGTACCGGGAGAGAAACGCGATCCGCTGGGGATCATGAACGGTCCCTCCTGAACTGACTTCATCGGCAAAGGCGGCACCGTTTTCCGTCACGTAGATCGGGGGATTGCCCAGCTCGGTGCGAATTCGCGATAGAAGCCGTTCAAAGGCATCTGGAGCGATCGGCCAACCCATAGCGGTAAGATCATCCGAACGGAGTGTTCCGACCGGGACAAAGCCCAGACCGGGGATCGGAGCGCGACGCACTCGCACCGGGAAGTAGTGGTTGAGTCCCAAAAAGTCGAAGGTGCCATGGATGCGTCGGGCGTCTAGGTGATGGCGTCCGATAAAGAAGTGCAGCGTTTTGCGTGCCGTCTCAGGGTACTCCCCATGAAACAGCGGCTCCATGAACAGCCCGTTGATCAGACGATCCGCCCTGGTCGCCGCGGCAACGTCCCGTGGTCCCGCCGGTGTCGTCGGGGTTAGCAACTGGGAGATTCCGACGTGG
>CAZNRF010000038.1:0-15015 GCA_964575075.1 uncultured Spirochaeta sp.
GCGACAAGTACGAGTTTACACGGGATACTGAATTTTCCAGTCCCAGCGCGGCGGCGGCTGTTGTCCACGGCGGAGGAGCTAACGGCATGGTGTCGTGGAAAGACAATCAAGGGTGCACTCTTGAACAGTTGAGCGAGTAGACCGTTTACGCTTCACACGGATCTACCCGCCGGGGTGGCTGCTGCAGCGATCGCTACGATCCTGAAAGCGTGCTTATGGAGCGCTAAGCGGTACCCACGCGCCGGCCCAGCAGTATCGCCTTTGGAGGACCGCGCCGGAACATCCTGCTGGCGCGCTGAAGGTTAGAGTAACCGGCCAAGCTGAGCACGCAGTGCATGAGAGGTTTTGAGGTGCTTTCGAGCAGAACAAGCAACGCGATAAGGCATAGGCTATCCTTCACATAGTTGCCTTCGCGATTACCAGACAACGACGCTATGCGTCGCGGTGCCGGATGTCGCCGCCCTCCGAAGTGATAACGGCATAGCAAACACGCGGCTGAGGCGATCCTCGGTCATGACCGCGTCTACCGGTCCGTCCGCCAGAAGCCGCCCACCCTCAAGCAGTATCATCCGGTCCGCCGCAACTGAAGCGAACTCCGGATCGTGCGTGGTAAACAACACGGTTACACGTTGTTCGCGAAGCCGGTGGATAAGATCGACCGTACGACGCTTGTTTTTGAGGTCCAGATGCGCCGTGGGTTCGTCCATGAGAAGAATCCTTGGTTGCTGTGCGAGCGCCCGAGCCACCATAGCCAGCTGCTTCTCGCCCCCGCTGGTCTCTCCAACACTCTGATTGGCAAGATGGGATAACCCAACCGTTTCCAAGGCATCACGTGCTACCATGACGTCCGATATTCGCGGCGCCTGAAGGGGCGAAAGGTGGGGCGCGCGCCCCAAGAGGACGAAGTCCAGCAACGTGTACTCGAAAGGGATGTGCTCGTCCTGCGGTACCAGTGACACCATGTGTCCCATCTCCCGCCGCGAAATATTTGCCACTCGGCGGCCACAGAGAGTGATACTGCCGGAGCTAGGGTGCAGCCAGCCGAGCACAAGATTCAGCAGTGTCGTCTTTCCCACCCCGTTTGGCCCAAGGATCGCGGTGACAGATTCGCGCGGTACGGACACGGAAAAGTTACGCAACACCATACCTTGCGCCGCACGTCGGACCGATCGGCCGTAACAGAAACAGACCTCGTTCAATCGGATCGCCGGAGTGGTCTCCTCCAGGTCGTAGAACGCCATTCTTCGCTGTATCACCGACGTGCCGATCATCGTTCCATCCTCACGTTGTGCGTCATAAGCAGGACGACGAATCCCGAGGCTCCTACCAGAGACGTAATGATTCCGAGGGGAATTTCTCCCGCCAGGAGCGTCCTTCCCAACGTGTCGGCCACCACGACAAATACTGCTCCCAGCAGAATCGACGCGGGCATCGCCACGAGGGCGTCAGAACGGAACAGCCGCCGTGCCGCGTGCGGTACGAGCAAGCCCACCCAGCCGATAATTCCCGCCATCGATATGACCGCAGCCGTGACAAGGGTCGCGGCGATCAACATGAGCAGGCGTTCCCCGTCGGGACGCGTACCGAGAGAAAAGCAGACGCGATCCTGCAACGAAAGAACGTTGAGTCTGTACCGACGCAGATAGACAAAACCGATGCCGATCACCACCGGGAGCGCGATGCGGATGACCCCCTGCCATGTAACGTTCCATAGCCCGCCAAGCATCCAGAACGTGATTTCCGGAAGCTGGTTGAGAGGATCCGCGAAGAACTTAACGATCCCTACACCAGACGAAAGGAACGCGGATACCGCGATACCCGATAGAACAAGCCGGAGGATCCAACCACCAAAGCGCACGTGCCGCGCGATCCAGTACGTCAGCCCAAGTCCCACTACCGCGAAGATCACCGCGGACAGTTGCACGACCACCGGTCTTGGCCCAAAAGACACGATCGCGAGAGCCGCACCAAACGCGGCTCCCTGAGATACCCCAACGAGTCCCGGTTCCACCAGCGGATTGGCGAAAATCATTTGCATCACCACCCCCGCCGCTGAAAGACCAGCCCCCAGCATCGCCGCGGCGACGATGCGGGGCAACCGCAGCTCAAACACCAGCCGTTGCGCAAGTGCGTCAGCCCGGAGTAGTCCCGGTGACATGATACCCGGTTCAGGATATCGTCCGACAAGGACAGCCATCGCCATCACGACAAGGAGCAGAATGGTCAAGCTGAAGAGCGCCATCCGCTCTCGAGCAATCCGAATCATGTGATCGGTCGCTTGGTAATCGGGTGTAACCGGCGTGACCGGCTCGGGAAAACTCAGGGCGTGCCTCCTGGGAAGTCACCGGCCACGGTGGGAACGATCAGTTTCTCATAGATGGCGTCATCGATCCGATACAACTCGGCGAAGAACTCCCGCATGCGTGTATCAAGGTTGACATCCGCAAACTGATCCGGATGCAGAGTTACCGCCATCCACTGCAGCCCGAGTAACCATCGTACGTCCGGTTGATCCCAACTGTAGTGGTCCATGGGCATTGCATAGAACTGACCGTTCTGAACCGCCTGGAGCTCCTGCCATCGGGGCTGCCGCTCCAGTCGCTTTCGGATATGCGGTGCCTCTCCACCGTACTCCACCAGGATAATCACCTCCGGGTCCCATGCCGCGATTTGCTCGAATCCGATCGTTGTCCAGCCGGATCCTGTGTGCACTGATCGCCACACGGGTACACCCCCGGCCATGTCGACCAGTTGCGTTTGCATCCACCCTGCGGGCGGCACGTCAAAGGAGACCTCTCCGCCGCTGCTCCGATAATAGATAAGAAGCACCGACGGCCGTTCATCGTCATTCAGGTTGGCGGTCACGTTCGTAATCCGCGACGCGGTACTCCGAAAGTAGTTCTGCAGTTCCGTTGCTCGCGCGGTGTCACCGAGGGCGCCACCGATAACGGCGAGATCACGTTGGTACTGCTCCGGGTTTTCCAGATCCACGTACAGAACCGGAAGTCCCAGCCGCTCCAACGGTTGGCCCAGACCGGAACGTACCCCCGACTTGAGAATGACCAGGTCCGGCGCGAGGGACGCGATCTGTTCCGGACCTACGTTCCGTTCCAGAACGATGTTTTCGCCGTAGTCCGGATCGATTTTGAAAAGAAAATTACCGCGTCCCTGGCTGATCCGTCCGACACCGATAACGCGCTCCGAGATGTCCTCAAACGCCCATAGCACGTTGGCAGTCATCATAACCCCACGACCGGCAGTAACGATACGCCGGGGATCGGCCGGAACAACCACCTCTCGTCCGAGGCCATCTACGATTGTTCGGGTATCTGCTGCGGTATCCACTGCGCCGTCAGCACCCTCGACCTCGGGTCGGCCACTCGCGTGAGTCGATACGGTACCGGCCGTTAATATCGCCACAGCCAGAGCTATGAGGAACACGCGATGCGAGATCGCCTGGGCCAGTTGTGAACCGGGCCGTCTTTGGCGCCGGCGTTGCGCGTTAAGCTGTTCTTGTCGCTTCATATCACAGGCCCCACCATGTGGATATCCATTGAGCTCGTATACCCGGAAATCTCCGCTTTGGTCAGCTTACCGGAAGCAACTTCAATCACTTCAGCGAGCAAACGGTTGCCGGCGTCTTCAAGTGTCTCGACGCCGCTCATCACCGAGTTCACGTTCACGTCCATGTGGTCGATGAGGTTTTTCCAGGTCTTCTCATTTCCCGTTATTTTGATGACAGGCACGAACGGAAACCCTTGAGGCGCACCGCGGCCCGTTGTAAACGCAATCACGGTCGCTCCCGCCGCGCATAGTCCGGTCAACAGTTCCGGCTCACGCCCGGGCGAGTCCATCACGACTAAGCCCTTGACTTCCGGCGTCACCCCGTACTCGTACACAGCCTGGATCGGGGCAGTTCCGGCTTTCGCGATCGCGCCGAGAGACTTTTCCTCAATCGTCGTCAAACCGCCCTTGATATTGCCGCCCGTGGGCTGGCCACCGCGGATATCAAACCCCATCTTGACCGCGGAACCTTCCATCCTGTCGACGAGTTCCAGAATCCGCTGGCCCGTTTCCTCGTCCCGGGCGTGTTTTGCCAAGATGTGCTCAGCACCGATGAACTCCGTCACTTCTCCGAGGATCGACGTCCCGCCGGCTTCTACGATCAGGTCCGAGAGAATGCCCACCGCTGGATTGGAGGACAAACCTGATGTCGTGTCCGAGCTTCCGCATTTGAGTCCAAGTACCAGCTCGCTGATCGGAAAGGCGGATCGTTTCTGCTTGCTCGCTTCAGTAACGAGTGACTGAGCCGTGAGAATCCCCTGAGCGACCGAGACGGCGGCGCCACCCACCTCCTGGATTACGATCGTCTCCACGGGCTTGCCGCTCCCGGCGATGCCCTTCGCCACGAATTCTACATCGGTACTCTCGCAACCGAGACTCACTAGGACGACGGCTGCCAGATTTGGATTGAGTCCCAGTCCGATGAGGGACTCGTTTACCCGTTTAATGTCCACCGGCGTCTGGCAACAACCCTGATGATGAAGAAACGCCGTAGCGCCTTCCACTTGCGAGGCAATCTTCTCCGCCACCTCATTTGCACAAATCACGGTGGAGATTATCCCCACGTAGTTACGCGTTCCCACGAGGCCGTCCCGTCGCTGATATCCGAGGAATTCCATGTCATGCTCCTCGCTGTTGCAGGTCTCCGCGCCCACGAAGACTTTCTATGTTTTCAATGTGAGCGTGGGCGCCCTGCGGAATGTCCGATGTGGCGCGTCCGATCACCTCGCCGTATTTGATAATGTCCGTCCCTTTTGGGATATCCACAACGGCAAACTTGTGTCCGTAATCGATCGGACCCTTCACCGTCACACTCAGTGACTTGCTCTCCGCCACAAGCCGACACGTCTCGTTTGCCTCCAGATCACGCAACGCGGTAGCTACGTTATCCCGGCTCGTGATCATTATTGCATCCTGTTTCATACGCCGTTTCTCCTTCTCGGTCCGGTGTCAGGAACGGGAAAACATCTCGATCATCACGGGAAGTATCTGGGTTACGTCACCTACAAGACCGATATCACATTGCTCAAATACCGATGCGCCGGGATCGTTGTTTACCGCTACTACCGTCCCGGCCTTGTTGAAGCCAGCGGAGTAGTGGCTGGCTCCGGAGGTGGCGATCGTGAATAGCAGCTTGGGGCTGATTATCTTACCACTGACGCCGATCATGTTGCTTTCGCGAATCCAGCCCTCCTCGAGGGTGGGTCTCGTACCTCCCACCGCCGCACCCAGGAGATCCGCCAATTCCTTCAACGGCTGCATACCACCGGCGGCTTTCATCCCGTACCCGCCAGCGACGACGGTCTCCGCCTGATCTACCTGGAGGCCGTCGGGGGGCTCATCTACCATTTCTACCGTCTTGAGGCGGAAATCATTTTCATTCAACACGACGTCCCGCTCGACGACCGTACCGACCGGATTAGCGATGCGATCCGGGATATCGCCGACCCCGGGGCTTACCGTTGCCATCTGCGGTCTGTGCTCGGGACAGAGAATGTTGACCACCATACCACCACCCCACCCCGGTACCGCGGCGATCAACAACGGCGTTTCACCACTATGGTCGATCTCGAGTTTAAAGCTGTGAGCCGTCAGGCCGGTCTTGACGCGTGCGGCCACGGTGGGAGCCAGATCCATCGCGAGCGTGGTCGCGCCCATCAAGAAGATGTCCGGTTGCTTCTCCAGGACGAGGTCACTGATCAGCCGGGTATACGCTTCATTCTGGTACAATTCGAGTTCCGGATCCGAGAACAGGTAGACCGTACCGGCGCCATGCGCCAAGAGCTCGTCCGCTTCCTGTTGCACGTCGCCGCCGATGATAATAGCCGCGGTGGTTCCTTCTATCTCGTCGGCAAGCTCACGCGCCTTTCCCAGAACCTCCAGGGACACGTCCATAAGCCGCCCGTTTCTGTGTTCCGCCCAGATCCAGACTGTGTGTTCCGTCTTCATGCTGTGTTCTTCCATTGTTATAACAACGCTTTCTCGTTAAGCTTGGCGATGAGCCGTTTAACCATTTCCTCAGGTGTACCCTCGAGGATCAGCCGCTCACGCTCCAGTTTCTGCTCGTAGACCGTACCGACTCTGGTGGGAGATCCGACCAGCCCTATCGTCTGCTTGTCCACCGAGATATCATTTGCACTCCACTCTTTGTATTCCTTGTCCATGAGCGTCAGTATCCCTTCCGCCGTCGCCGTTCTCGGTGTATTGATATCCCGGGATACCGAGATCAGGAGAGGTAATGTGCCCACGATTTTCAGGTAACCGTATTCAAGATCTCTTGTCGCCGTTACCCCCCGGGCATCGTCTACGATACACTCGGTCACGGCGCTGATATGAGGTAGCCCGAGCAACTCCGCGACTTGAGGACCAACTTGTTGCGTAGCTCCGTCCGCTGCTTCGTTACCGCACACGATGATATCCACCGGAGACAGCTCTTTGATCCCCGCGGCCAGCACGTACGCCGTAGCTAGCGAATCCGCCGCAGCAAACGCTCGGTCACACAACAGGATCGCCGCATCGGCGCCGAGGGTAAGCGCCCAGTCGAGCACCTCCTTTGCCTGCGGAGGGCCCATACTGATCGCGGTGACCTTTCCTCCGTGCCTCTCTCGCAAACGCAACGCCTCTTCAATCGCGTTTTCGTCGAGGGGATTCAGGATCGATGGAATCTTTTCCCGCTGGATCGAACCGGTATCCGGGTCGAGCGTGATCTCTGAAAAGTAATCGGGATTTGCTACTTGCTTTACGCACACTACGATGTTAAGCGACATTCTTGTTCCTTCTGCGCCCGTGGGCGCTCATCCCTGTAACAAAGCCAATACGCTTTGCCAGTTCTGACTGCAAAACCCGAACTTAATCACGCGGATTGCGGGGTCAAGTCCGCTCGCCTGCGGGCGCGAGAGATGGTTTGCGGTGATCACGCAGGTACCTCGGTGAGGCTTCAGAATCTCATGGGCCGTCTTGATCTCCCTGAGTTGCTCGTCTTTATCCACATCCGCCTGGTCGGGTAGTCCGATGAAATACACGATCAGGTCTGGACGGCAAAACTGGTCACAGTCCGCAACGAGTGAGATGTCTTCCAGCTTTTCGCCCACGTAAACCAGCAAATGCGGTTTGAGTTCCGTAACGCCGTGCCGATCGAGAATCTCGGCAATCGAAAGCCACTCCCGTTTCTCGCTGTAATAGGTTGAACGCCAGAGAGCCCTACCGACGGCAGTGCGGAACGCGACGTACCGTCCCAGGTCCGCGCTCCGGACGATAAAGTCCGGAACCAGGAGTATGGCCCGCCGCACAACTTCAAAACTCATAACCGTCGTCAACCTGGGAAACGGCACGTTCTGACGTATGTCATCCCGGTGTTTGATGATCTGTTTTGATGACGGAACCGGTAACGGCACCTCGTAGACGCTCTCCGGACCGAGGTTTTTCACCAATGAGAGCACAAACCATTTGATAAAACCCGAGTGGTACAGGGTATGAAACGCTTCCTCCACATGTACGTCCACGTCGTCCGCAAACTCCGGGGCTTCTATCTTCTCCTGCAGAAGCGCAAACAACGGATCAAACAGTTCCCGGATGATCTGCTGAAAGGGATCAGTCAGAAAACGATCAAGTTCCTTTGGCATCAGCACGTCGCGCAGCCCCAAACGCGCCGATAGTTCGCCTTTGACCTGCATAAACTCGGTACATAGCGCGTACGACTCGTCCAGCAACCCAGAATAGTTCTGGGCAAGAAAAGCGGCCCGCACGGCGTTGAATTTTGAATAAAAATCCGGGCGGATACCCTCCTCGATCGCGACAACATCCCGACCGATCGATATATCCGGTTCACTTACAACAAAGTCGACGAGTTCGTTGTACGGAGCGGTCCATAACTGTTCCACAATGTTTGCACCTCAGTTGCCTCATACCTTGCGCAGGTTTCGGCTGGTCTCCGTCGTTACCGGCATTGGACGCGACGGACGGAGACTCAGCCGACCTGACTTCAGAAAACCGTACTCAACTGTACGCCGGTCGCTATACCGGCTACTTGCAAGCCAGCAACGTCTGTTTTACCAGCCCCTTTGCAATCTGGATCTTGTACTCGTTCATCGCCAGCGCTTTTGCACCCCATACAGCGGCTTCACCCGTCGTCTCCGCAGTCTCTTCATTGAGAACCTCGCCCTTGATGAAGTCCGCCGCCCGGGTCGGTACATACGGCTTGTGAGCGACGGCGTTCAGGCATATTGCGGCGTCCTCCACCGTATCACCGCTAAGCGTAACGGAACAGCCACAATTGACGATAGGAAAGTCTATCGACTTACGCGCCGAGATCTTCTTCCAGAAGCTTTTGCTTCCCGCGGCGGGTTCCGGGATGTGGAACTCGACAACAATCTCGTCGTCGGCCAGAATCGTCATCTTTTTTGGTTCTTTTTCCGGAAACATGTCCGCCGCAAGGAACGTTCGCTTGGTGGTCACTACGCTCGCACCCAGCGCGATCAGTGCCGGCAGCGTGTCGCTGCAGTTAACCGCGAGACAGTCCTTCACGTCACCAAAGATGGAGTGATACCGGTTGTCACCGTCGTCGGAGTAACATTCCTCGCCGCCCTTCCTGATGCACGGGAACCGGTTATTGGGGCACCGGTAGTACCAGCACCGGCAATCCTGGCATGCATTACCCGCCAGGGTCCCCATCTCACGGATATGAGGAGACGCAACGTACCGTGCCGCCAATGCGAGCGCTGTGTATTTTTCCTTGATCATCGGGTTGTGGCCGATATCTTCCAGTTTGACCAGAGCCCCAATCTTCAGAACACCGCCCTCCTCCTTGATCTCTTCAAGGCCGGAGATATTCTTGATGTTTATCAGCGCCTCATAGGGAGTCTGGAACACGTTGTCCTTGTAGAAGCCGACGATATCCGTCCCGCCGGCGATCACTTTGGCTTTCCCCTCACCAAATCTGGACAGCAATCCTACGGCTTCCTCCAGCGTGGAAGCGTCAAAATGCTTGAATTTCACCATATCAGAAGACCCCCTTTTCTTTCGCTTTCTTGATCGCTTCGATAACCTTTGCGGGTGTCATAGGATGGTCATCAACCCATTCGCCGATAGCGTTGTGGATCGCGTTCCCGATCACGAAGGGAACCACCGTAGCGATATCTTCTCCGATTCCGACCAGGCCGTACGGACCATAACCCATGCCCGTTTCGACGAGAATATTCTCGCTCACACCGATGTCCCGCAGCGTCCAGACTCGATAATCCACCAGATTACCGTTCAGCTTCACGCCGGTTTTGGGGTCGTAAATGACCTCCTCGGCCATACCTCGCCCGGCGCCCATATACGCACCGCCGTACTGCTGGCCTTCACACGTCTCAGGGCTCAGAGCCTTACCCACATCGTTGACGTTGACGACTTTCTTGATGTCGACCTCACCGGTATCCGGATCGACCTCCACCTCGGCAAAATAGCCTTGCCGGCACAAGCGGTGACGTCCTTCCTCGCATCCGTACCGTCCCTGACGGTGATACGCCCATTCAAACAAGGGTGCCCGCGTGCCGTTCTGGTTCAGGCTCGCCCGTTTTACGATTTCCGAGACGTGCACTTTGTTGTCGGGATCCGCTTTGACAAAGACCATGCTGTCTTTGACGTCCAGGTCTTCCGGTTTATGGTCGGGGAATGCCGGCGGATACTCGATCTCGATCAGCTTGATCGGAGTAGTCGCGTACTCAAGCAACGTTTTTTTGGCTTTTCTTGCCATGTTGCAACTGACGTACGCGTCGGTACACAGGTTGCAGGAGCCGTCCGGCGTCATCATCTGGAATCCGGTCTCCTCAAAGAACCGCCAGTTGACGTCTTCGAGCTTCATCCCGAGCTCCTCCGCGACGATCTGACAGTTGGTCGTCATCGGATTTACACCCACGTCGGACTTCTGCGCGAGGATATCGACCGTGCCGTCACAGTGCATGATCAGCCCGGCACTCGCCGCACCCCGGCCGTCATCCCACTCGTGATCCCAGGTAAACCCCACACCGTGCAGTTTTCCGTTGGGAAGCACGCGTTTTCCCGGCTCATGCCATTTCTTGTCCCAGTCGATCGCTTCCTTGCCCTTCTCGATCACCTCCGCGAGACTGTCGCGATCCGGAAAGCCATGGTCTTTCTTGAACTTGGAAAGGTACACCATGTCCTTTCCTTCCGCCCCGTCGTTCTTGAGAGCAACTTCGGTGGGGTCGAGACCGGACTCCGCGGCAACGTGGGCAAATACCGCACTGAAGCAGAACGAGTTGTGGTTCTGTTCGCACCGGAACCACCACGCCGGCGCAAAGTTTGTCTGGGCTTCCACATAGTTGAGCAGCAGATTGGGTATGCGACTGTTGTCTTCAAAATGATCGATCCCGTACTGGCCCATCTTTGCGACGATATTGTCGATCTTCACCGCCGTTATCGTTCCGTCTTTCTTGAATCCCACTTTGAAATGCGTGTTGGAATCCGCGTCCTGGGACAGCGAATAGAAATTGTCGCGCCGATTGTACACAGTTTTGACCGGTCTGCCGGTCCGTTTGGATAGTATCGCACTGACAACATGCAGTCCGTGCGTGTGGTGCATGAACGGATTGCCGCCGCCGCCAAATTGCGATCCCTGGTAGGGAATATGCAGCTTGATCTTGTTCAGGGGTATACCCGTTACCGCGCTCAGGAGGCACTTCCCGTCGTACGCTTGCTGTTGATGCGCCCAGATTTCCAGGTTGTCGCCGCGCCAGAGGATCACGTTGCTCATCGGTTCCGCACCGGCAACGGAGTATGGTCGTCGACGAATGTCGAATTCGATCACCTTATCCGCTTCCTGATATCCCTTTTCCACGTCGCCGTGCTCTATCTTTACTTTGCGGAGCAGGTTGCTCTTCGCGTTCAGTTCCGGAACGGCGGCGGGTGCACCGGGCTTCAGCGCTTCGATCGGGTTGAGGATCACGTCCCGTTCTTCCCATTCGACCTCGACGAGACGGATCGCGTCCTCCGCGGCCTGCAAATTCTCAGCAGCGATCGCCACGCCGGAATGTGCGCCTTCCCACCAGGCAAAACCGTCCAGCACGCGTCCACCACCCTGTATCCACTGTTCCTGGGTAACGGCCAGTTCTTCCTTGCCGTGGTAAAACGTCTGTCCGTCAAACGCCTGATGACCCGCGTTGAACTTTGTGTTGGTACCGAGAAGAACCTTGTCTTTCAGCTCCGGGTCGTCAAACCGCAAAACCGCTCGGACCCCCGGCAGCGCTTCCGCTTTGGTTGTATCGACCGATTTTACAACCGCATTTGCGTACGGTGATGCCAGAATCTTGCAGTACAACATACCCGGCAGCGATACGTCGCGCGTATACTGAGCGGTACCGCCGGCTTTTTCCTTGCCATCCATGCGGGAGATACCACGCTTCCCGAGAAACTGAAAATCTTCCGGGATGTATCTGTCACGAACCAGTGGTTCATATTCCATGATTTTTGGATCGTCGGACATATCACTCCCCTCCTAATGCCTTGAGCTTTTCGGCTGCGGCCTGGACTGCGGTAATGTGTGCCGGATAGGTCCCGCAACGACAGATATTGCCCTCCAGCGCACTCATGATCTCGTCTTCCGAGGGATCCTCGTTTCTGTCGAGGAGAGCTTTGGCCGTCACGACAAATCCCGGCGTGCAGTATCCGCACTGCATCGCGTGGTTGTCCGCGTACGCTTCCACCAATGGGTGGTTCGCGCTGTTGATCTGCTCGATCGTCTCTATCTCGTGCCCGGCGCATTCCACCGCCAGCGCCATGCACGACAGAATGGGTCTGCCGTCCATGATCACGGTACAGGACCCGCACGCGCCGCGATCACACATTTCCTTGACACCGGTCAGGCCAATCCTGTCGTGCAGCACCTCCCGCAACGTTTCCTGCGGTTCAATCAACAGGTGGTGGTCATCTCCGTTTATCCGCAAGGTAACCGTTCTGGCGCCACCTTGATCCTCTGCATTATGCATAACTCCTACCTCCTCACACATACGAAGTCTGGGCATCGTCTTGTACACCACTATCCGGCATGCCGGGCCGGCCGTACATCGCGCGGAGGTATGAAAATCCATCACCCTTATGGGGGACGGGGGGGTAACATTATGGCCTTATATGGGATGACGGGAGATCAGATTGCGGGCATCCGGTAGGGACGTGTCGTTATTCGAGCAGGCCGTGGCGGGACGCAACCCGTGCCGCCTCGACACGATTGGTTACGTGGAGTTTTCTATAGATGTGTTCTACATGGCTTTTTACCGTTTCACAGCTGATAAACAGCTTTTGCGCGATCTCTTTGTTGACCTCCCCCTCAACCAGATGGCGCAGCACTTCCGTCTCCCGCGTTGTCAGGGGAGTATCGATGTGCCGTTGCTCCGGTTCCGGAGAACAATCCATTGTCAGGTTAAGCAGATACGGAGAAAACACCGGCTCGTTCCTGCACAAGCGGTCTACGATCCGGATCAGTTCTTGGTCTTCGATACGTTTGAGCAGGTATCCGTCCGCTCCGGCAGACATCGCGTCGCGCATATAATGATCATCATCGTATGCGGAGAGAATCAGTAATATGATATCCGGCAGCGCTTTCCGGAGGACTCGTATCGCACCTATTCCGGACAATCCCGGCATATCCGCATCGATCAACGCGACATCGGGCTGGGCGGCCAGGATCGCTTCAACCGCGTCAAACCCGTTATCAGCATCACCCACCACGTCAAAACCGGGCTTCTCCAGAAAGCCGAGCTTGAGACCACGGCGAAAGAGAGGGTGATCGTCCACGACAAAGATCCGTACCGGTTTTGTGACTGGCATACGACTGGTTCTCCGTGTTGATTAGAAATGCATACCGATCGATTCAAACTGGATACCGACATCCGCCGGTATCGAAAAATGGAACATGCTGCCGTATCCGTCGGCACAATCCCGTTCAAAAACGGGAGAACAAACGCCGATGGAACCTTGATGCGCGCTCACGGTAAGCTCGCAGAATGCAAGGCCGAGTCCCACGCCATTGCGTGTATTGTGATCCCGCAACCCGATACAACAGAACTTGTCGAAAACACATTCTTTATGGTCTTCGTCTATCCCGGGGCCCTCATCGGTGATTTCCGTACGTACATATCGAACGGCGTCTCCGTCGGAGCCGCCTTTGTCAGGCTTTGTCTCCACCCATATACGGCCGCCGGCAGGACTGAATTTGATCGCATTTCCCAGGAGGTTGAGGCACACACGGATCAAGCGCGCCCGGTCACCCATCACGTGCAGCTCCTCCGGCGGAACATCATAGATTATCCGGAGCCTTTTCTCTTCCGCGATCAGCGATGATTGCCTGATACTCTCCTGCACGACAAACCGCATATCCACAATTTCCTTATAGAGCCGCAACTTGTCGTTTTCGTGGCGATAGATATCCAGATAGTCCATCACCATCCCGGACACCTGCTGCGTCGTGCTCAACGCCAGCGTTATCAGTTCCTCCTGGTTTTTGTTCAACGGACCGGCTATCCTGCTCGCCAGCAACCGCATCGCTTTCTGGATCGAAAGGACGGGAGTACCCAAATCGTGAGTCATCATCCCCACGAGATCCTCCTTCAGTTGCGCCACTTCTAACTCTTCCGAGATATCCCTCAGAACCGCCACATACGAGGACTCGCCGTCGGCCGTTGCTTCCCGCGCAAACGTCCCCTGAACCGGGATCTGCTTACCGTTGACATCGACCACGTGCATCGATGCGCGGCACTGCGCATCCGGACAGTACGAATCCAGAAACTCGGCGTAGTTCTCTACGGTGCCTTCGATGCGATCATCGAGAACATAGCTCGAGAAAGGCTGTCCGATAACGCTCTCTTTGTCGGTTTGAACAATCCTTCCGAACGCATCGTTCACCATCGATATTTTCCCGTCGGAATCGATAGAAACGATACAGTCGCTGAGACGATTGATAAGGCGGTCAAGATAATTACTCGAATGAATCGAGGACAGATACTTGCTCCACGCCAGCTCACTGATAATCCCAGTGAAGTTCTCGAGGAGTTCGACAATTGCGTTGAGTTTTCCCTCGCTGACGATAGGAACACTATCGAGAGCCTGCAGGTATCCGGAAATGTCATCAATCCCGATATCTCGCGCATGTTGCTCCGCGACGCGAGTGTCGATCGGTGCATGCAGGACCTGTCCGCACATAAACGTCGCAATGTGGTAGTTGCCCACCATGATCGGTGACGTGCAATCGATGAGGCCGGCGTTGAGGCACTCGTAGATAAAGCGGCTTCCCGTTTGCACCGAGACCTCACCGCCGTACCGGTCGCTCTCGTAGCACCGTCTTTTGCCTTCCGGAGTAGACCGGCAGAAATCACTGCACAAACGTGTCCAGTGGTGCTCGTCACTGAGGGGGCGTCCTTCGGGATCGACGATAAAACTCGCAACACCAGTGACTTCCGTAAACTTGTGCAGCAGTTGGTCAAGGCTGCCCTTGTCGACCAGGTCAAGGAGGTTAATACTGTTGTACATACCAACGCTCCTGTCCCGCGCACACCTACGCGCGGTGCACTAACGATAGGACAACCTATCTCCGGGCGCAAGTGGCCTCATGCCACATAAAGGCACGTTCTCAGCAAAACCGCCGTCCGAGACGCGTTCACACCAATCAGGTATCAATTCACAGCGTGTCAATGACGTTTCACCTGACCTACCCGTCACGGACCGTCTATCACACGTTACACGTCGAGCGCGCAGGAAGCCGACGGCGAGAACTTGGAGTAACGGTTCGCCGACGAGCTCCGACACTCTTTTCAGTATATCATGTCCTGGTTTACGCTACCGCCGTTTGTCAAGAAACATGTCGCATAACCGACCCATCAATTGCGCCGATTTGAGCTCCGCTGAGCTCGAATGGTCGTTCCGGCGACACCGTCGGGTTCTGATACTGGAGTTCTTGACGAG
>CAZNRF010000039.1:0-14902 GCA_964575075.1 uncultured Spirochaeta sp.
CACTCCGTCCCCTACCATAAGGACCCGTTCTCCCGCCGCCTGATACTCCCGGACGATGCAGATCTTGTCCTCCGGAAGCAGATCAGCACGATAATCGACATTCAGCCCTTGGGCGAGATGTCGTCTATCTGCCCTGCCCGGCGTAGCGCCCTCGCGAGGCGTGGCAGGAGACATACTTCACCAACCGGACCTAATACTGCGCCGACTCGTCGCACCATACGTGGTGTGCGCCTTGAGACGTTGCGTGCGGTCACCCAGCGGACCGGGCAGTGGTTCGGGCGCAGGAAGCGGTGGGTCCCGATACGCAAACCGTTAGGACTCGGGTGACAGAATCCCATACAACTCCACTGCCGTAGGATCCCCGGCAGCGGAGAACGCCGCCCGCCAGCGCTCCCCAACTGCACCGAGGTCATCGCCACCGCGGCGCAGGAGCGCTCGCAGCCGGCCGCGTTTCTCCTCAACCGTAACCTGCTCATAATAGGTCATGAGGTAGCTCCGGGCGTCCCCGGTCACCTTGGCGTCGATAAACTCCAGGGTGTTGTGCTGGACCGCAGCGGCTCGTTCCGATAGCTCCTGGCAGACGGTATACGCCAGTTGTCGGTCATCTTCCCGGGGCAGATTCAGGGAATGTAGTGTCAGCACTAGAAGCGCCAGGCGATCGAGCTGTTCCCGGCTCAGCTTTACCAGCAAGGGTCGAAGCGGACTTGCGACCTCCTCCGCGGCAAATCGCACCTGAAAGATCTCAGGAAAGAGCGCGACGGCGGCATCCGTCGCCGCCTGAACCCGTTTGGCCAGCCCCGGGGAGATGGGCGCAGAATCGGACAACACGGCCCGCGCCACGTCAATTGTGGTCTCGCCGTAGTTGAGGAACCACGTAATCGTCACATCTTCTACCAAAAGGAGAGACAAAAGTGCGGCGCCTTCCTCCCGAAGCAAAACTGGATCCTGAAACGAACGGAGGAGTTCCACCCGAACATCGAGCTCCAACTGACGCAGCTCCTCCAGGTGGTCCACCAGAAATCTCGCAGGAAGGGCGGTGATCGCCGGCACCACCGCGGTGCGATATGCCGGATCGTCTAAGAGTGTTCGAAGCAGTTCAAAAAACCGCGGTCGCGGCCGAGCCGTGAGCAGCTCGAGCAGAATATACCGACGATCCTCCTGGAGCCCGTGCCAATCTACCTCAACGACGGGTTCACCGATCTCTTCCTCCACCCGCAGAAGCATGTCCACCGTCTCCCGAAACACCTCGGATGCCGCTGTTCCTGGATCGGCGGTTGCAGCAGCGGCGAGCTCCAACTGGATCGTCGTGATCCGCTCCTGCAGCTCATCACGCCGGCCGTTTCTGTAGAGATAACGGAGTTCCGCCGCCTGTGCCGCCCGCCGGACCACCGCCGCCGGTGACTCCCGCGCCGTGTCGATCACATCCCGGTATCGCTCATAGTCCACTCGCGCCACCGACTCCACCCACAACGCCTGGAGCTCATCGCTCACATCCCGGAAAAACGGGGCGACTCGTTCAATATCTTGGGCCGTCTCCGCCCCTCGGGCCAGCCGACCCAAGACAAACACCTGTACCGAGGGACTCTGATCAGGCAGCTCCCGCCCCAAACGCTCCAGGAGCGCCTCGTCTCGGACAAAGTTGGCGGTGTTCTCCTCCAGGCGTGCCAGATTGAGCTTGTTATCAGCCACGATGCTCTCGGAGAGCAGCGCCGTGTAGCGGCGATTCAATATCACCCCAAACACGATACGCGCCACCAGGAGCGCCGCCATGGGGTACACGAACCACAGCGGCTCCACCACCGGCGACAACAGCGCCACGAACACCGTGGCCACCAGAATACCCACTGCAGCGGCTACCAGATTGTTGAGAACCATCACCCGCCCCCGGTATCTACCCGGAAGGAACGCAAACGCCGCCATCGCCGCCGGAGACATGAGCGCAACCTCGATCTGGCGGGTAAAATCCGCCACACCCACCATACTCACCGCAAAGGCCAGAACGCCGATCACCAGAAAAACGATCTGCTGAATGATCGAAGTTCGACTGGTACCTCCGGTGGCGGACTGGCTCATCACTTTTGTCAGGACCACCGCCTGGAGCATCGTCACCGCCGCCCGCTGATACCCCATGACGCCGGCGGCCTCGGTAGCACCGGTGGTCCGAGCCGATACGATCGCGTTATACGTGAAGACGATGAGGCCACTGAGAATACCAAACAGAACGGTGTTCAAGGCCACCGCCCGAAGAAACGCGTTACCTCGAAACACCGCAACGCCTTCCCGCACCTCCGAGAGGACGGATCGATCCCGGTAACGCGGCGCGTCGAGAATTGCAAAGTTTCGCCGGATACCAAGGAACCAGCCCATTGCCAGAACCGAGCCGCCACCGATAATCACCAGTACGATCGCCGGGGCCACAGAAGCGGAAAGCCCCGCGGCAGCGAGCGAGCCAAGTGAATACCCCACCGCCCCGCCGATCGCGAGTACCGGAAACAGCCGTTTTCCCTGACGGGCATTGAAATAGAACGGGGTCAGATCCCAAAAGACCATCAATAACACGATTCCAATCGCAAACCGCCAGACAAACAATCCCGAGAGCACGATCGGGGCGGCATCATCCCGGCTGGAAAGCAGCAGCAATCCCGCTCCACCAAGGCAGATCACCGCCGAAACAAGCAGCGCCTGCGTGAGCAGCCGTCGCTTATCGGTTCGGTCGGTGAGACCGGCATACAGAAGGCCGATCGTGGCCAGTACCACCGCGGAGGTGCCGTAGAGCATATACATCTGGCCGCCACCGCCGATTCGGCCCACGGTAAGCGCATCAACAACGGTGCTGATCATGCCGATTACCAGCGACAGCAGAATGTGCAGCATGAGAAACGCCGAAACGCGACCTCCCTCACCGCGATAGATTTTCAGGGTACGGCTCAGGAGCAGACGCAGGGTGGCTCGGTTCACAGCTCACGCTCCAGGACCGACCGTCCCTCTTCATAGAGTTCCGTAAAACCGGAGACTACTTTGGAGAGTCGGCCGACTTTGTCGTTCATGCCCCGGATGCGCCGTGAAAGCTGGGTGATGATTCCCAAGGCGATCGCCGGATACTGGTACATGATGTGGATAAAATCATTACGGGAAATGCGGGACAGAATGCACTCGGAGGTCGTTCGCGCTCCCGCCGATCGCGGTTCACCATCCAACAGGGCCATCTCGCCGAAGCACGCGCCCTCCCCCACCGTTCCCAAGGGACGAAGCTCCCGTCCGCGAGCATCAAAAAAGATCTCCACCTGGCCGGAGACAACGATATACGCGTAGTTTCCCGGATCACCCTGACGAAACAGAAACTCCTCATCATTATAATGGTCCGTCTCCGTGATCTGTGCGATCTTGCTGAGCTCGGACACCGTCAGGTGCTCAAACATATCTACCTTTTGTAGAAACAGTATCTTTTCAAGCAGCTCGGACACCGGAGACCTCCATTACATATGGCACCATTGTAGCGCCGCACCGGCGCGGATGCCACCGGAACCGGAATATACTGCTGACTTGACCTCGGTCAAGTACACACGCCGCCGACGATTGCATACTCAAGGCAACTTCAGCGGAGCCATCCGGTACCGCTGATATCACAGTGATCTTATGCCCAGTAGGAGGCAATAGTATGAGTATGTTCTGTTTTCAGTGTCAGGAAGCCGCCGGCAACGTGGGCTGCACCGTGAAGGGCGTGTGCGGCAAACCGGAGTCAACATCCAATCTCCAGGATGTGCTGGTCTATTCAGCTCGCGGTCTCGGACTGGCGTTGGATATGTTGCACCGCGCGGTGGAACAGGAATCCTACGGTACCACCGACACCGACGGTCTCTACGGCGGAGTGAGTCTCGAGGAGATGACGGCAGACAGCGGCCGCACGATCTTTCGCGCCCTCTTCGCCACGGTAACCAACGCGAACTTTGACGACGCCCGCATCGCTACGCTCATCGGAGAGGTGCTTCGTCAGAAAGACGCGGTGGTGCGCCAGCTGCAAGCAGTATGCAAGCAAGACCATGAGCTTCCCCGCCCCGTGACGTGGCATGCCGATGAGCACGACCTCGCGGCTCTCTACGCGATGATTCCTGAGGCCACGGTAAAGGCCGACACCAATGAGGATACCCGCGCCCTTCGCGAGCTGGCGATCTACGGCGTAAAAGGAATTGCCGCCTACGGTGATCACGCCATGGTCCTCGGGTATGAGGACAATTCTCTGTACCGCGAGACAGCCCGGATCCTGGGCGCAACCCTCACCATGGAGGACCCCGGAGACTTGACCCAACTGGTGATGGATACCGGCAACGCCGCGGTGCAGGTGATGGCGCTCCTGGACACAGCCAATACCGAAACCTACGGCAATCCCGAAATCACCGAGGTAAACATCGGCGTCCGCACCAATCCGGGAATCCTCATCTCCGGCCACGACCTAAAAGACATGTACGAGCTTCTGGAACAGACCAAGGGCACCGGCGTCGACGTGTACACCCACGGTGAGATGCTTCCTGCCAACTATTACCCGGCGTTCAAGAACTACGATCATTTTGTGGGGAACTACGGCAACTCCTGGTGGGTGCAAGACACGGAGTTTGCCGCGTTCAATGGGCCGATCCTGATGACCACCAACTGCATCACGCCGCCCAAGGACAGCTACAAGGACCGCATCTTCACCACCGGCCTGGCGGGCTTCCCCGGTGTGAAGCACATCGCCGACCGCGACGATTCTCCCGACGGGCAGAAGGATTTCTCGCCACTGATCGAGATGGCCAAGAAGTGCGCCGCTCCCACGGAAATCGAAACCGGCTCAATCGTGGGGGGATTCGCCCACGCCCAGGTCACCGCCCTCGCCGACAAGGTGGTGGATGCGGTCAAGTCCGGCGCGATTAAGAAGTTCGTCGTCATGGGGGGCTGTGATGGTCGGCAGAAAGGCCGCAGCTACTTCACCGATATGGCCGAGGCGCTGCCCCAGGATACGGTGATCCTCACCGCCGGGTGTGCCAAATATCGCTACAACAAGCTGGACCTGGGCGACATCGGAGGAATACCGCGGATGCTTGATGCCGGCCAATGCAACGATAGCTACTCCCTAGCGGTGATCGCCCTGAAATTGCAGGAGATCTTCGAGCTGGAAGATATCAACGACTTGCCGATCGACTTTGACATCGCCTGGTATGAGCAAAAGGCGATCACGGTGCTTCTGGCGCTGTTGGCACTGGGATTCAAGGGGGTGCGCATCGGACCCACCCTCCCGGCGTTTATCAGCCCCGCCGTGGCGGATGTCCTCGTGAAGAACTTTGATCTGAAAGTGATCACGACGGTCGAGGAAGACTTGAAGGCGATCACCGGCGCATAAGAGCTCCGGCTGAAAACGGGTTGCAGGGAGGTCGCCACTCGGCGTCTCCCCTGCGCGCCTTCCATCGAGTGGCACCACTTCCATATATTGACTTTGCCGGGCGTGTTACTCATTTTATAAAAATGAGAGACCTGATTCGAATCGTGATGATAACGTTCATGGTTGGTGTGGTTGGTAGCGGCCCGGTGTTTGCCCAGGCAGATCCTGCTGAGCCCGCGGAGCCCAACGTGGCGTACCCCGCCGCGGATGGTGCCGAACTCCACGGATATCTGGCTACCCCATCGGGGGACGGGCCATCTCCGGCGGTACTCATGATCCATGAGTGGTGGGGGCTCAATGTGGATACCACCCGCCTCGCGGAAGCTCTATCGGCGGAAGGTTACGTCGTGCTCGCACCGGATGCGTTTCGCGGAAGCGTTGCCCGCGACGCCCAGGGGGCGATGGCACAGCTCAACAGCACTCCCCAGCAGCAGATAGCAGGTGATCTTGATGCGGCCCTGGATTTCTTGAGCACTCACGAGGCGGTGGACTCGGACCGGATCGCGGTGATGGGTTTCTGTTTTGGTGGCACCCAAGCGATGTATATGGGTACCCGTGCCAGCGATCTGTCGGCAGTAATCACCCTCTACGGCAGCGGTCCAATTCAAACCTCCGACGCCTTAGGGAACCTCGTCGAGAATGGACCGGTTCTGGGAATCTTCGGCGCCGAAGACCGCAGCATTTCCCTCGAAGAGGTGAACGGCTTTGAGGCGGTCCTCAACGAGGCTGACGTCCCGAATACGATTACCGTGTATGAGGGTGTTGGACACGCCTTTGTCAAAAGCGACACGTACGATCAGGGCGGTGCTGCCGAGGAGGCGTGGCAGCAACTGGTGGGATTTCTCAACCGGGAACTCACAGAATAGCGCCGGTGCCAAACCTCGCCGATGCTGGACCTCGCCGGTGCTGCGCGCCTGATACACAGCGCCGGCGATTATCGTCTTAGCTCCAGCGAATGACGCCTTTGATGTAGCCATTCTCTTTGGAGAGGCCGTCCTGGTAGATCGCCGGCGCCTCTTCCGGCGGGCCCACATGGGTGACGAGCGGTGCCAGGTCTATCCGGCCGGAGGCGATGAGCGGAACACTTCGCAGAAAGCAGTCCGTAAAATCGGGGGCCGCTGCCGGAGAGGTGTTCAGCACGGTTATGCCGTTCACATGCCAGTAGCCGAAATCAAAGGTGATGTCGTGGTGATGCCAGGAGAAGATCGCCAGGGTTCCACCACTTCTCACCAGACGATTGGATAATCGAAACGCCGGCTCCACCGCGGCCGTTTCAAAGACCAGATCGAAGGTACCCTCGAGTTCAGAAAGATCCGTACGGGTATTGAGGTCGTATACGTCTACCAGCCCCTCGGGCCCCACCGACCGGGCGTAGTCCAGGGACTCCCTCCGCAGATCGAAGACGCTCACCTTTGATGCCGGTGACATCGCCAGCAGCTGCAGCAAAATACTACCCATAAAGCCGCTTCCCACGAGGGCCACCCGAGCGCCCGGCTTGATCGGCGCCAGATCGACCGCGTTTACACAGCACGCCACCGGTTCGATCATCCAGTGTTCAGCCGGTTTGTCGTCGTGGGGAAGGGGTATCAGATCCTGCTCCTGCTGGACCGCATATTCCGCCATATGACCAGTGCCGATGGCGCCGATATCCCGACTCTCTCGGAGCGCTACCCGGTCGCCGGGCTGAAACCGCGTGACCCCGGCCCCTACCGATTCCACCGTTCCCACCCCTTCATGACCGAAGTAAAAGGGGTAATCCTTGAAGCTCCGGAATCCGCCGCTGTAAATGAACAGATCCCAGGTGCACACACCGCAGGCATCCACCTTTACCAATAACTCATGGGGGCCGGGCTCCGGGATATCAACATCTCGGAGTTCTATCTCTTTCTGTGCCGTGTACCATAAACTTTTCACCGTCATAATTACCTCTTACTGCTCCCGAAGCCGATCCACATACACTGCCAAAATGATGATCACACCTCGCACCAATTCCTGGAAATATGGGGAAATGCCGAGCAGGTTCATTCCATTGTTGATGACTGCAATCAGGAGCGCACCAATGAGAGACCCCCACACTGTTCCCCGGCCGCCACTCAGACTCGTTCCTCCGATAACAACCGCCGCAATAACGGTGAGCTCATAGGTCAGCCCCGCCGTGGGCCCTGCGGAGTTCAAGCGGGAGGTAAGAATCAGGGCACTGATCGCCGCAGTAGCACCGGAGATCACGTACACCATCGTCTTGAAGAAGTCACTATTAATGCCGGAGAGCTTTACCGTTTCTTCGTTGCCGCCAATGGCGTAGGTGTAGCGCCCTAACCGCGTCTGCGTAAGTACCGCCCATCCCACCAGAACCACAAAGAAGAAGATGATTACCGGGAAGGGTATCCCCAGAATCACACCTCCGCCAATGAAGCGGAACGTTTCGGAGAAGCCACTGATAGGATAGCCGTTACTGTAAATCAGGGTGGCGCCACGGGCGATACTCATCATCCCAAGGGTCACCACGAAGGGCGTGATCCCCGCTTTAGTGACCAGTAATCCGTTTATCAGACCGGCGGCGATACCGACTCCCAGTGCCACGAGAATCCCTGCAAAGATACCGCCACCGTTCTGCATCGTTCCGGCGGCGATCATACCTGATACCGCCATCACAGAACCCACCGAGAGGTCTATGCCGCCGCTGAGAATGACAAAGGTCACACCCACCGCCATCACCCCGATAATGGAGGATTGGCGCACTACGTTCAGCAGGTTGGAGGGCGTCAGGAAGAACGGCGTCAGCGCCCACAGAATGACACATACCAACACAAAGGCGATGATCATGCCGTAGTTCTTCAAGATGTGAGTAAGATTATCTTTCATCGTCGGTGCTCCTTGACTCATGAGGCGTCCTCCACAATCCCAAAGGCGGCCCGCATGACCTGTTCTTCTGTTGCGTCGTCCCGGCTGAACTCGCCGGTGATTTTCCCGCCCCGGACCGCAATGATCCGATCGGGGATATTCATGATCTCCGGCAGTTCCGATGAGATCATGATAATAGCGGCCCCATCTCGGGCCAGTCTCTGCATGAGTTTGTAAATCTCAACCTTGGCGCCGACATCTATGCCGCGGGTGGGCTCATCAAAGATGTAGATTTTGGCTCGTCGAACAAACCACTTTGAGAGCACCACCTTCTGCTGATTGCCGCCGGAGAGATTCTTGACTGTCTGCCCCAGGGACGGAGTTCGAACGCCGATGCGGTGGACGATCTCCTCGATGACCGAGCGCAGCTTTGGAAACGTGATACGCCCGAAACGGCTGAATGAGTTCAGCACCGGAAGCGCGACGTTGTCGAATACCGATTGCCCCAGCACGAGGCCCTGCTCTTTGCGCTCCTCGGGAATCAGGGCGATACCCTGGTTCACCGCATCCCAGGTGTGGTTGATCGATACTTCCACCCCGTCCAGAAATATCGAGCCGCTATCTTTCTTCAGATAACCAAAGATTAGCTGTGCAATCTCGGTACGGCCCGCGCCCACCAGGCCGGAGAACCCGACGATCTCGCCCCGGCGAACACTGAATGAGACATCGTCACAGATACCCGCTTTCGTCAGATGCTCTACCCGGAGCGCTTCTTCACCGAGCTCGATGCGCTCTTTGGGATACTGCTCCTCCAGTTCCCGCCCGACCATGTCCTCAATGAGGCTATCGATTGTCACCTCTTGCAGCGCTTTGGACGATATCCGCTGCCCGTCCCGGAGTACGGTCACGCGATTTGCCACGCGCCAGATCTCCTCGAGACGGTGGGAAATGTAGACTAATGAGACCCCGTCCGCCTGCAACCTTCCGATCAATTCAAAGAGACGGTCTACCTCGTGCCCGGTTAGCGCCGCCGTAGGCTCATCCATCACCAGAATTTTTGCGTTCAGGGAAAGCGCTTTGACGATCTCCACAACCTGCTGGTATGCAGGCCCAATCGAGGCAACCTGCGTAAACGGTTTGAGAGGAACATCAAAAGGCTCAACAAGGGCGTGAAAATCTTCGCCCATCTTTTTCCAGTTGATGGCGCCTGATTTGAGCAACGGCTCCCGGCCAAGGAACACGTTCTCCGCCAGACTCAAGTGAGGGACCAGATTCAACTCCTGATATATGACTCCTACTCCGGCGTCAATCATCGAACGTGGCCCGGTTGGTTCTATCACCTCATCATTCAACCACAGCGAACCGGAGTCTGCGCGATGTACCCCGGCAAGAATCTTCATGAGGGTTGATTTTCCCGCACCGTTTTCTCCAACCAGCGCATGGACATCACCCCGCTCCAAATCAAAGTCAACCGCGTCCAGCGCACGGACCCCCGGAAAGGACTTGCTCATCCCTTCCATGCGTAATAACGGCCCGTCTCTACCTCCTGTTGCTTCGACCTGGTGTCTTCGCCAATGGAGGGGCGATCGCAGTATACGATCGCCCCTCGCCGGAATTACTGACTGGTTACCGGCTCAGGACTGATGAACACGACATCATCTTCCGGCTCCGTGCCGTTGTTGATGTAGTCCACCAGGTATTGAAGGGCTTGACCGGCCTGGTCTCCGGGGAACTGGTCCACCGTGGCGTCCAGAAGGCCGTCTTCGATATATGAGAACGCATCCGGTGTAGCATCAAACCCAACCGTAACGATATCCTCTACCTCGATCCCGCTTCCCCGCATCGCTTCAATGGCGCCAATGATCATCTCGTCGTTGGCACCGAAGACCGCGTCAAACTCGGGGTTCGACTGAATCAGATTCTCCATAACCGTCTGCGCTTCGGCACGATTGAAATCCGCCGGCTGGCTGGCAATAATCTCGACATCGGATTCTGCCATCACCTCGTTAAACCCGGTGGAACGGTCGATCGCCGCAGAAGCTCCGGGAGTTCCTTCCAGCTCAATCACTCGACCGGAACCGCCCAGCTCCTCGATGATATAGCGTGCCGCCGCACGGCCGCCTTCCACGTTATCCGCACCGACATGAACCAGGATGTTGTCCGTGTTCGCTTTGCGGTCGACCGAGGCTACGGGAATCCCCGCTTCCATCGCACGCTCCATGACCGGAACCTGTGAGTCCACGGTGATCGGAGAGATCAGAATCGCGTCTACACCACGCGAAATAAATCCCTCGATATCTGCCGTCTGTTTCGCGGAATCGTTCTGACCGTCCGCAAACACGATTCGAGCGCCGAGTTCAGCGGCGGCCGCTTCAGCCTGATCACGCATCGTTACGAAGAACGGAAACTGTAATCCAGGAACGGACATACCGATGACGATCTCGCCGTCGTCGGCGGTCTCTCCGCGGCCGGCAGCGAACGCACCGAGCGGGACCAACAATGAAACTACGATTGTGAGCAGAAGAATTTTCTTCATAGCTGTCTCCTTTGTATCGTGGGTGATGTGAAACGTTTCGTTTCACCTCTTACTACCGCAATCCAACGGTGCATACCGTTACGGTTCCTACCTCTCGATCTACCGCCGATATCACCTCCTTGCTCATGAACATGAGCGCTTCATATCAAGCCCCGAAGCTCACGCCCCGGGACCGAAGTGTTTCAACATAACCAGGTTCTCATACGCGCTGGTGTTGGTGATCGGTATCCCGTTCCGGGCAGCATCAGCTGCAACAAACACCTCGTCCTCGGTCATTTCTCCAAAGCGGATCATCGCCGGAGACGATATCGACAGCGACCCCATCGTGCCGCGCCCCTGAATCACGATCGCTCCGTAGGCGCCGTCATCGCGTATTTCCACGGTGCGCCCGGGAAGAACGGTGAGCTCCTTGGCGCTGAAATAGTCGCTCTTATAGGTGATCCACATCTCCTCATAGCCATCCTCGCGCATTTCCTGGAGATCCCGCACCGGTTTCGGCGGGGAGAATCGGTTCTGGTACAGATCGGGGTCAACGTTGAGGTCCCAGTCGATAAGGCTCATAATGAAGTCCAGATCCTGCTGCTTATCCTCGGGCACGTTCTTTACGAGAAGCTCCCACGGCGTGTAAGCGTCCCAGACGATCGACTGAAACATCGCGAACACATCTGATGCGCGCTGCGGCTCGTAAGTGAGGAAGGATCCGGGCGCGTGGAGTAATCCCGGAGGTACATCCCATCCGGTACCGGGCTGCAATTTATACGCGCGAGACAGCTCGAGGATTCCGTTATCGCCGGCATTCCAGTTCTCGAGTGTTTTCCGAACCTGCGCCGGCGTAACGCCGGGATTCAATCCGAAGAAGGTGTAGGGGAAATATCCCCGCTTGTTGTTGAGCTGCTTCGGAAAGTAGTACGCCTCGGGCTTCCCGCGCATACCCACCAGCGCGGCTTTCTCATCTGAGTGGTGCAGGTGGTGCGGCAACGGTTCCAGATTATCGAAAAACTTGCTGTACATCGTCCAGCCACCGTGTACACGCATCACGTCCGCTCCCAGGATCTCGTCACCGATCTCCTCGATCGCGTCCTTCAGCAGAACTTTGTCGTCCGGCTGCGTCCCCGTGACGATGTAGCTTAATCCTTCGTCCTCACGCGTCTCTGGTCCATTATCCGCTTTGGTGGTGGACGCAAACCATCGCTCATCGATCCCGCCGCGGTGCGCACCAAAGGCGTAGTAGTCGTCGGGATGAAGCTTCAGCCGTTTCCCGGGAATACAAAACGAGCGAGGAACCCATGTCGGAGCGAGGCGAAGAACCCCGTCCCCACGCTTGAGCGCTTCACGAACGTGTGTGCTTTGTCCAGCCATTACCTACCCCCTCGCCTGATCAAGTCTCCGAAACCCTTTGTGAAAACGATACCATCACCCACCACAGCTGTCAAATATTTTGTGTTCCATTATGTATCAGCGTCGGTATCCGCCATGATGCCGCGAATCCAATCCACCGCCGAGCGGACCGTTTTAATCTCTTCCTCACCAGTGCGATTCCACATTTCAAGAAGAAACTGGCCGGCATATCCGGATCGTGCAAGGGCGCCGAACATTCGAGGAAAATCAACGCAGCCCCTGCCAAACGGAACGTCACGAAACTGGCCGGGTGATTGCGGCGTTACCGGATAGGTGTCTTTCAGATGAATCGCCGACACCACACCCGCCCTCACCCCCATCTCGAGCTCCTCAACGGCGTTATCGTTCCAAGCGGACAAATTGCCCACATCCGGATACACCGTAAGCCACGGCGAGGCGATTCGCTGGAGAACATACATCACCCGCGAAATCGAACTCATGAATCGCGTGTCCATGACTTCTACCGCCAGGGTAACACCCCGACTCGCGGCGTACTCCACCGATCGACCCAGGTTCTCGACAAATCGTTCCCGGGTTTCGGGAGAGCTCGTCTCACCGTAGTACACATCGTAGCCCGCCACCTGTACGATCCGGATTCCCAGATCTACCGAAAGATCCACGGCGCGGCGCATGATATCCAAACCGGATTGAACCGTATCAGGGACACTGCTTCCCAGCGGATACCGCCGATGGGCACTGAGGCACATAGACGGCACCCGGATACCACTATCCCGCAGTGCCTGCAGAAACGCCTGCCGCTCTGCTCTGTCCCACGCCAAGCGCCGCAGACGTTCATCTGACTCGTCCACCGACATCTCTACGAAATCAAACCCCAGTCCGGCAGCTTGACCCAGCATCGTGGGCCAGTCTCCCGGCGGCAGCGCCTTTTCATAGAGGCCCAGCGGCAGATCTGACAGTTTAGCCATGACGACGCCACGCCGGAGCAAGTGCATCCACCAGCTCCTCGAACCGGGCCTGTTTTGCTTGAAGGGCGGCGCCGGCGGTCGGGTCCGGTTGGTATGTCTCGCGGACACCGGTCATCGCCGCCATCGCATCGTGGTAGCTCGGGTAGGCACCAACCCCAACGGCCGCACAGATCGCCGCCCCGAGGGCGCCCAGCTCCTCCGCGGTAGACACGGTCACCGGGATTCCCAGGGCATCGGCAAACATCTGCATCCACACGCCGGATCGGGTTGCTCCCCCGGCAAATCTGATCTCTTCAGGACGGTCGGTCACTGCCAGGAGGCGTTTCATATGACGCACGTGCTGGAACACTACCCCCTCATAGATCGCTCGAATAATCTCCTCGCGGGTCGTGCCGGCCCGGAGGCCGAGGAACGTGCCGGAGGCGTCCGCCGCGATGTCACTACCGAAGAGATACGGAAAGAACGTCACCGAGGTCTGCGGCGTGGCTGCAACCGCTTCGTTGCAATAGGCAAACCGCTCCGCCTCAGGAATCTCCGGCAACAGATTGGCGGTGAACCATTCCAGATTACCCGCGGATGTGGGGCTCGCCTCATGAACCAGGTACATACCGGGCACGCTGTGGGCCTGGATTACGTAGCGATCCGCATGCTCCGCCGCACGGGTGTAGTCCGGGGTCACGAAGGCGCTGATGCTCCAGGTTCCTACCACGCCGGTGAGCTCATCGGGGCGCTCAATACCGGTAGCCAACGTACAGGCGTTGACATCGAAGAGTCCTCCGGCTACCGGGGTACCTTCCGCTAGGCCGGTAGCGCGCGCCGCCTCCGCGGTTACCTGTCCCACGATATCGTGAGAATGCACTACCGGGGGAATCGCTCCGGAAATTTCCGGAATTCCCAGACGGTCGAGAATTTCCTGATCCACGGCGCCGGTGGTATTGTCCCAGAATCCGGTACCGGAAATATCGGTAAACTCCACGTTAATGGTGTCGGTCAGGAAATAGCGAAGCAGATCCTTCGCCAGCTGAATCGAGCCGATCGCATCGTACTCTTCACGACGATTGCGTTTGAGCCACGCCAGAATCGGCGCGGTGTGCCCGGGCCACAGCGGCTGAAACGTCTTGGCATAGAACGTCTTATCATAGTCCGCTTCAGCCATCATCTCCGCGCCGATGCTCGCACTACGCGTGTCGGTGGAGACGATTCCGGTACCGAACGATCGATCCCGACGCAGGGTATAGACCCCTTTGCCGTGGCCCGTAGGGGACACGGCAGCGATCTCACCGGGATCGATTGCAGCGTTGGTCAGCGTTTCACTGATCGCCTCGAACGCCAACCGCCGGGTCTCCGGGATATTCCGTTCCGCCTGCCCCGGCTCATCCGTCAGTAACGGGGTCCGGCGCCCGGCACTCGCGATCTCACGCCCCCCTTCATCGAAGAGGGACGCTTTGACCACGGTACCGCCCAGGTCCACACCAAGAAAGTATCGCATCGTTGTATCGCCTTAGAGTCCGTTGCTCATATCCGGCTTGGCGTTGTCCGGTCCAAAATGCTTCAGCATCACCAGCGGCTCGTTCAGACTGTGGTTCTCTACCTTCACCCCGGCAGTAGCGGCGGGATAGGTGACAAAGAACTCATCCGAGCTCATCTGTCCGAATCGAAGCATCGTAGCCGACTCCGCAGCAACACCGTTGATTGCGCCATGACCCTGCACCACGATCGCACCGTAGGCACCGGCATCTTTGACGGTGACCGTCGTCTGCGGCGGCACGGTGAGCTCCGTGGCCGAGA